>NZ_JBSQBJ010000002.1:0-173703 GCF_055862885.1 Corynebacterium sp. p3-SID1761
GGAAATCGGTGTTGAGGAGTGCTCTAGTGAAAGCATAAAAAATCCCGACCGTCTGCATCTCTTGCAGCCGATCGGGGCTCTAATTTGCTCCCCCAACTGGGCTCGAACCAGTGACCTTTCGATTAACAGTCGAATGCTCTGCCAACTGAGCTATAGGGGATTAAGTTGTATGAGCTTCGGGGCGAATGCCCTTGCCCTGTGCAACGAGAACATACTCTATATGCCAGTGGTGCAAACAGACAAATCGGCAGTTCAGAGGGGTAGTTTAAGGCGTATAAAGCGTTGAAGGTGGGGTATATGCGTGCGTGTGTAGGTCGGTGTGGTTGAATCTTCTGTGAGCGAGCCGCTCTCGTAGAGTGGCATGGCTTTACTGGGGCTATAGCTCAGTCGGTTAGAGCCGCGGACTCATAATCCGCTGGTCGCGGGTTCGAGCCCCGCTGGCCCCACCATAAACAAGGACGGTGTGCACTTGGGCAGGTGTGCACCGGTGAACACTTCAGACCCGTATGTGGTGCCGCTGTTCTCGCGGATCATTGAGGAGCAGTTTGCATTCCTGCGGCGCGAGGTGCAGGTGGGGTAGGGGTTGACGTTAGTTCTCAGGGGCATCCCCGCTGGCAAGTTGCACGCTTTGCCGCGACCTTGTTGAGGTCATCAATGTCAGTGATACCAAAGAGATTGTCTGGTGCTTTGGTACTTTTCTCCTTCACTACTCCGTGTTTTTGCCTTGGCGATGCGCTGGCGGAGGACTTCGGCGCGTTCGCTGTCGCCGTAGCCATCGCGTTCCAGTACTTGCAGTACGGCTTCGTCGCCGGTGAGTTCTCCTCGGAAGATGCGGCGAATGTCTTTTTCATCTTGGTCTGTCATGGTGTATCCGGCCATCGTCATGGAGGCGCGGACGGCAGCGACCTTCTGATCTTCGGTGCGGTTATCGGTGGTCATAGTCCTTACTCCTTTTGGGTCGGTGGGATCATCCCCGCTGACGCGGGGAGCACCGGCGTAACCCCCCTAAACCTCCAACCCCTCAATCCCGTGCAGCGTCACCGTCTCGGAGAGTGCAACGCGACCCGGATCCGTCTTGAACACCGGGCTGGATTCATCCGCACGGCCGAAGGTCAGTGCCGTCACCAGCTTGTACTCCTCATCCACGCCCAGGAACTCGCGCACCGTCGGCGCCAGTAGCGAGATCATGCCCTGCGGCACACCGTGGTAGCCGTGGGCAGTCAGGGAAAGCAGGAAGTTCTCCGCATACGTTCCCTGGTCAAACGCTGCGCGAATACGGTCGCCCATCGGCGGAATAAACATCAAAGCCGAGTACGGCGCACCAAAGAAACGCAGGTTCTCGCGGACGAATTCCGTGCGCGCCTCCTTATCCTCACGCGCAATGCCCAACAGGCCGTACATCTTCGCCGCCAGCTCCTGCGAACGCTGCGGGTGCACGCCCTCGCCATAGTCAATAGTGAAGTCGGGGTTCAGACCATTGGTGTCGAACTCCTCAATCAAGGCGGCGCTCAAGTCCTTCAGCTTCTGGCCACCAATCACGTGGACATTCCACGGCTGTGTGTTGGAGTTCGAGGGCGCGGATTGGGCGTCAAGAAGAATCTCCTTGATGTCCGCCGCCGGGATAGGGTCCGGCAGGAACGCGCGAGGGGAGTGACGGTTACGTATAAATTCAGAAAAATTCATGACCGTCACCGTACGCCTCCCCGCTTCATTGAGTAGCGACCCCGCCGACTTTCATCCGGCATCGTCCCCGCTTGAAGAGCTAAAACGCCACACAATGCCGAACAAGGGTGAGCCATCTTCCTTTGATTACTTAAAAGTGATGCGCATTACTTAATATGTCTTTTATGTCTACACCCACTGTTTCTAAGCCAATGATTGAACTCAAAGGAGTGAACAAGCACTTCGGTGAGTACCACGCCCTTCGAGACATCAACCTCGAAGTACCGGCAGGTCAGGTCGTCGTCATCCTCGGCCCCTCCGGATCCGGTAAGTCCACGCTGTGCCGCACCATCAACCGTCTCGAAACCATCGACGAGGGCGAGATCCGCATCGACGGCGATCTGCTGCCAGAAGAGGGCAAGGAACTTGCTAAGCTGCGCGCGGAAGTTGGCATGGTGTTCCAGCAATTCAACCTATTCAGTCACATGACCATCCGGGACAATGTGACGCTGGCTCCCACTAAAGTCCGCAAGATCAGCAAGGAAGCCGCGCGCAAAACCGCCGACGAGTTGCTGGATCGCGTGGGTATCGCAGCGCAGGCTGACAAGTACCCGGCCCAGCTCTCTGGCGGCCAGCAGCAGCGCGTGGCCATCGCCCGCGCCCTGGCCATGGATCCGAAGGTGATGCTCTTCGACGAGCCGACTTCCGCCCTGGACCCAGAGATGATCAACGAGGTCCTGGACGTCATGACCGACCTGGCTAAGGGCGGCATGACCATGGTGGTCGTCACCCATGAGATGAGCTTTGCTCGCCGCGTAGCCGACCGCATCCTGTTCATGGCCGATGGCGCCGTCGTCGAGGACACCGACCCGGAGACCTTCTTCACGAACCCGCAATCCGATCGCGCCAAGGACTTCCTGGCGAAGATCGTGAGCCACTAGTTCGGGAAGCGAGTTTGCACATGTCTACTTTGAAAAGCGCAATCAAGCGGCTCACGGCTGCTGTGGTTGCCACCACAACGGTGGTGACGCTTGCCGCGTGTGGATCCGGTGGCGCCCGCGACCTACTGGCGGACATCGAATCCGGCCACGTTGTCCTGGGCACCAAATACGACCAACCCAACCTGGGCGAGCGCACCCCCGATAAGCAATTCGCCGGCCTGGATACCGACGTATCCCGCTACGTCGTGGAATACATCGCAAAGAAGCACGGCTGGGCCACGCCAGAAATCAAGTGGCGCGAAACCCCATCCGCGCAGCGCGAGACCCTCATCAACAACGGTGAGGTCAACATGATCACCGCGACCTACTCCATCAATAAGGGTCGCCTCAAGGCCGTCGACTTCGCCGGCCCGTACGTGGTGACCCACCAGGCGCTACTGGTACGCGAAGATTCCGGCATCAAGGGGCTCAAGGACATCGCACCGGGTACTCGCCTGTGCTCCGTATCCGGCTCCACCCCTGCACAGAAGGTGAAGGACGCACTGCCGGAAGTGCAGCTGCAGGAGTTCGACACCTACGCCGCGTGTGCAGAGGGCCTGAAGCAGGGCGTGGTGGATGCAACCACTACGGACGCGACCATTCTCGCGGGCTTCGCGCAGCGCTACCAGCAGCGCTATGGCGAAAACTACAGCGTGATCCAGCTCAAGAAGGACGACGGTAGCTACTGGACCAACGAGCGCTACGGCATCGGCCTGCCCAAGGGCGATGACGAAGCCAAGGCTGAGGTCAACGAAGCGCTGAACGAAATGCACGATTCCGGCGAGTTCCAAAAGATCGTCGCCAAGAACCTGGGCGACAACGTGGATCTCGGTGAAAAGCCGGAGATCGGCGACCTGTCGTTCGTCGATAAGAAGTAGGGAAGGAGGAACGCACTATGAACCCCGAACTATGGTCCGAGATGAAGCCCGAACTGCTACCGGCATTCTGGGTAACCATCAAGTTGACGTTCTTCTCTGCGGTGGGATCAATGATCTTCGGAATCATCCTGACCGCAATGCGCGTGAGCCCCGTGGCCATCCTGCGCAACCTGTCCGCGTGGTACATCAACATCGTTCGTAACACCCCGCTGACGTTGATCATTCTGCTGGCCTCCATGGGTCTGTACTACAACCTCGGCCTGCTGCTGGCGGTGGAGAACGATTCCTTCATCGAAAAGCAGAACTTCCGGTTGGCGGTTCTGGCCTTCGTGGCCTACACCTCCTGCTTCGTGGCCGAGTCACTACGCTCCGGCATTAATACCGTGCCCTTCGGCCAGGCCGAAGCCGCCCGTTCCCTGGGCCTTAGCTTTGGTCAGAACTTCCGCCACGTGATCTTCCCGCAGGCTCTGCGCGGCGCGATCGTGCCACTGGGCAACACTCTGATCGCGTTGACGAAGAACACCACCATCGCATCCGTGATTGGTGTGGCCGAGGCCTCCCTGTTGATGAAGACCCTGACGGAGGACTACGCCAGCGACATCCTGGTGATCTTCGGAGTCATCGCAATTGGGTTTATTATCTTGACGCTCCCCACCGGTTTGTTCTTCGGTTGGGCAGGTAAGCGATGGGCGGTGAAGCGCTAATGTCTGTACGCGCAACTGTTTTGTATGACGCCCCAGGCCCCAAGGGCCGCAGGCTCAACTCAATCCTGACCGTTATTACGGTCGTAGTAGTCGCGGCGATCCTGGTTCTAGTTGGCTTGAAGCTCAACGAGAAAGGCCAGTTCGAATCCGCAAAGTGGTCCTTCTTCCTGGAAGGATCAACCTGGACGACGTACATCATCCCCGGTTTGATCTCCACGATCGGTGCGGCCGTGGTCTCCATTGTCCTGGCTATTGCCATCGGCGCCCTGCTGGGCGTGGGGCGCCTATCCATGGCCGCCCCGGTCCGCTGGATCTGCGGCATCATCGTGGAATTCTTCCGCTCCATCCCGGTGCTGGTGCTGATGCTTTTCGCCTACGCCGTATTCTCCCTGCTGCAGCTGGTGCCTTCTAACTGGCTAGGCTTCACGGCAGTGGTGTTCGGCCTGACGATGTACAACGGCTCCGTGATCGCCGAGACCCTGCGCTCCGGTATCGAATCGCTACCGCGCGGCCAGCGCGAAGCCGCTATCGCTTTGGGCTTGAGCCACCGCCAGTCCATCTTCCTGATCCTGCTGCCACAGGCCGTGGCAGCTATGTTGCCTGCGATCATCTCCCAGATGGTCATTGCGCTAAAGGACTCCGCGCTGGGTTACATGATCGGCTTCGTGGAGGTTGTCCGCTCCGGCCGCCAGCTGGGTGAGTACTACGGTGCGATGATCCCGGCGCTGATGCTGATTGCTGTAATCATGATCCTGATCAACATGGGTCTGGCGAAGCTGGCCGAGCGTATCGAATCCCAGCTGCGCTCTGGCCGTGCACGCCGCAACATTGTTGCAAAGGTGCCGCACGAGAAGGAACAGGGTATCGAGACGAAGGACAATGCCTACGTGGACTGGCACGCAGAGGGCCACAAGGACCTGCGTACCACCTTCGAATAACCCCCTACCCGGCTGTGCCTCTAGCGCAGCCGGGCCTAACCCATGGCCTCCCATAGTCGCTGGTTGAAACCATCCCAGCGCTGCTTGGCCCAGTCGCCGAAGTCCTCATCCGTGAGGACGACGGCGGCTTTCTTTGTTTCCGGGTGGAACCATAAGAATGTTCCCGACTGGCCGAAGTGCCCCGCTACCGTCATGGGCATCTTTTCGCCCAACCAGTGTGGCGATTTCTCACCGTGCAGTTCAAAGCCCAGTCCCCACGGGCAGGGCTTCTGCATTCCATAGCCGGGGACCACTCCGGAAAGCTCCGGCCACTGCGGTTCCAGCGCCTCGCGCAGGGTGGTGGGAGCCAACACTGTGGGCGTCAAAAACTCCGCACACAGTGCCGAAAGAGCGTCAACCGAGGCGGAAAAACCGTGCCCCGCGCTGCCCTCGATCGTGACCTTAATCCCCAACGGTGCGCACACGCCCTCGGCCACGTAGTCCGCGAAAGGCATGTCGGCTTCCGCGGCGATGAAGTCCGCCAGCACCTCGTAGCCCGCCGAAGAGTAGATCCTCCGAGCACCGCGCGGCTTTTCCGGGGAGCGGCCGCGGAAACCAATGCCACTCGTGTGCGCCAGCAACTCGCGCACCGTCGGCAGGTCGTCGAACTCGGGCAGCAACTCCGCCGGAACCTGCTGATCCAGCTCGAAGGCGCCTTCCTCCACGGCCAACAGAGTGGCATAGGCGGTGATCAGCTTGCTCACGCTGGCCAGAGGGAACCGCGCTGCTGTGTCACCATAGGTTGCCGTAGTGCCGTCCCACAGCGCCGCCGCGGCTACGTTGTCTACGGGCCATTCCTGCAGCTCGGCGAGTACGTTCTCCACAGCACTGGCCGTGCCAGCCGCCTCCGCACTCACTTGTCCGCTCACTTATCCACCAGGCCAACCAGCTCGTCGATGGTCTTCACTCGGTTGATGTCCTCGTCCGGCACTTCCACGCCGAACTCCTCTTCCAAGCGCACGGCAATATCCATCAGGGAGAGCGAGTCGATGTTCAGGTCATCGCCCAGGCGCTTCGAGCCTTCCAACTCGTCGCGCTCGATGCCGGTCGCGTCCTCCACGATGTCGAGCACGGTTCCGCGCTTATCTGCTTTATCGGTCTTGCCGGCCTTGCCTGCAGAGTTAGCCTTGCTGTCAGCCTTATTGCCGGCCTCGGCGTTGGCGCTGTCCTGCTTCAACTTCTTCGACAGCGCTGCTGCCAGCTGGTTGTTTTCCTCAGCCATCTTCGTTCCTTCTCCTGCAACTAACGCGACCCGCGCGCCGCGCACTAAGCTACAAAACCTATAGCAACCGTTAGCTCGCTATAGCTCGCTTCAGCTCGACCAAGTCGTGCGCGCTTTGGCGTTTGTACACTCATCCTAACAATCTTGCGGAGGTCCTTCCCATGCGTCTTACCACCGCCGTCCGCAACCTCGCCAGCATTGTGCTGCGCGACCCGCCCGCCGTCCCCGGACTGCCACGCGCCCGGTGGATCCACCGCCTCGCCATGGACGACGGCGCCAAGGTCGCGGTCCACGAGGTGCGTTCTTACTCTTTTTCTTATGAGGACGCCCCCTCGTCCGCACCTACCACCCTCATCCTCGTACACGGCTTCAACCTGACGGCCGCCTCCTGGTTTTTCCAGCTGGCCGCGGTGCGCGAGATACCGAACCTGCGCATCCTGCTGCCGGATCTGCGCGGCCACGGCGCCAGCGAAACCACCCCTGGGCCGAACGGCCCGCAGCCCATGCCGGGCTTGGATATTGAACGCACTGCCATCGACTTGGCCGAAACCATCCGCACACTCGCACCCACGGGCAGGCTGATCCTGGCTGGCCACTCGATGGGCGCGATGACAGTCCTGGGCGTATTGCGCCACCTAAGTAGGGAAGACCGCCAGCGGATCAGCGGCATCGCGCTGGTCAACGGGGCGATTGATACTTTCGCCGCCAAGGGAGTATCGCGGATTCTGCACTCCCCGATGGTGCGTGCGGTGCGTTGGCTGGGGGCACAGAGCCCCAGCCAATTGGAATGGGCAAAAAGCCTGGTGGAGTGGGCCATCAAGCCCGTTATCGCCGCCTTTATTTACCACGGCTCGTTGGACGACGGCGCCTCCGACGACTTCGATGTGCTGAGTTTCCACGCCAACGAGATCGCCAACACCCCCATGCCCACCCTGCTGGGCTACCTCGACGACCTGACGGATCACGACGAACTCGCCACCGCCGAGCTGCTTGCCGACATCCCCGGGGAGATTCTGGTCGGCGCAATGGATGACGTCACCCCGCCCAGCCAGAGCCGACGCATCCACGAGCTGTGGCCCCGCGCCGACCTGCACGAATACCCGGAGTCCGGGCACATGCTGCCGGTTGAACGCCCGGAGGATGTCAACCGGGCGCTACTAAACCTGCTGGGCTAGTTGGTAGCGGTCGGGTCGTCGATCTGGAAACGCTCGGCCGCCTCCGCAGCCACAGAGCGCTCGATCTTGCCCTCGCGCGCCAGCCCCAGCAGCACGCCCACCACGATGGACTCCGCATCTACGTTGAAGTAACGACGCGCCGCCTCGCGGGTATCCGCAAAGCCGAAGCCATCGGCGCCCAGCACAACGTATTCGCCCGGCACCCACTTGCGTACCTGCTCCGCCACGGTGGTGGCGTAGTCGCTGACGGCCACGAACGGACCTTCCGCAGCCTCCAGCTGCTGGGTGATGAACGGCGTGCGCGGCTCCGCCGACGGATCGCGCAGCTGCTCCAACTCCACGGCCTGGCCGTCGCGGGCCAGCTCGTTCCAGCTGGTCACAGAGAACACGTTTGCGTCGACGTCGAACTCCTTCAGCAGTTCCTTCGCCTTCAACGCTGCCGTCATGGCCACGCCAGAGGCCAGAATATTGGCCTGCAGCTCAGCTGAATCCGAGGCGGCGTCATAAAGGTAAATGCCCTTGTGCAGACCCTCCACGTCGAGGTCCTCCGGCTCCGCCGGCTGGTGGATCGGCTCATTGTAGGCCGTGATGTAGTAGATCACGTCCTCGCCGCGGCCATCGTTGCTGTTCTCGCCGTACATGCGCTCGATGCCACGGTGCACGATGTGGGCGATCTCGTAGGCAAACGCCGGGTCGTAGGTCACCACGGCAGGGTTTGTGGACGCCAACACGGGGGAGTTGCCGTCCATATGCTGCAAGCCCTCGCCTGTCAGCGTGGTGCGGCCTGCGGTGGCGCCGATCAGGAATCCGCGAGACATCTGGTCGCCCGCCGCCCAGATTTCATCGCCGACGCGCTGGAAGCCGAACATGGAGTAGAAGATGTAGAGCGGGATCATGACCTCGCCGTGCGTGGCGTAGCTGGTGCCCGCGGCAATGAAGGACGCCAGAGAACCGGCCTCCGAAATGCCCTCGTGCAGGATGTGGCCGTCGGTGGCCTCGCGGTAGGAAAGCATCAGGTCGTGATCCACCGGCGTGTAGCTCTGGCCGTGCGGGTTGTAGATCTTCAACGTCGGGAACCAGGAGTCCATGCCGAAAGTACGCGCCTCATCAGGCACGATGGGCACAATGCGCTTCTTCAGCTCATCGTCGCGCATAAGATCCTTGAACACACGGACCAACGCCATGGTGGTGGCGACTTCCTGCTTGCCGGAACCCTTGCGGGCCAGCTTGGCGATGGATAGATCCGGCATCTTCAACGGGGTGAACTTTTCGCGGCGCTCCGGCAGGAAGCCGCCGAGTTCCTTGCGGCGGTTCACCATGTACTTGATCTCCTCCGCGTCCGGGCCGGGGTGGAAGTACGGCGGCAGGTACGGATCCTTCTCCAGCTCCTCGTCGGAGATCGGAATGTCCTGCTTATCGCGGAAGAGCTTCAGATCGTCCAGCGTGAGCTTCTTCATCTGGTGGGTAGCATTGCGGCCCTCGAAGTTGTGGCCCAGGCCGTAGCCCTTAATGGTGTGCGCCAGGATGACGGTCGGCTGATCCTTGGTCTCCAGGGCACGCTTGTAGGCGGCGTAAATCTTGCGGTAGTCGTGGCCGCCGCGGCGCAGGTGCCAGATCTCCTCGTCTGTCATGTCCTCCACCAGCTTGGCGGTGCGCGGATCCTTGTTGAAGAAGTACTCGCGGACGTAAGCGCCGTCGTTGGCCTTGAACGTCTGGAAGTCGCCATCCGGAGTGGTGTTCATGGCGTGAACCAGGGCACCCTCTTCGTCGCGGGCGAACAGCTCGTCCCACTCGCGGCCCCACACGACCTTGATGACATTCCAGCCTGCGCCGCGGAAGAAGCTCTCCAACTCCTGGATGATCTTCGTGTTACCGCGCACCGGGCCGTCCAGACGCTGCAGGTTGCAGTTGATGACGAACGTGAGGTTATCCAGGTTGTTCAGCGCAGCGGTTTGGATCAGGCCGCGAGACTCCGGCTCATCCATCTCGCCATCGCCGAGGAAAGCCCAGACGTGCTGCTGGGAGGTGTCCTTGATGCCACGGTCATGCAGGTAACGGTTGAAGCGCGCCTGGTAGATGGCATCCATCGGACCCAGACCCATGGAAACGGTTGGGAACTCCCAGAACTCCGGCATGCCGTGCGGGTGCGGGTAGGAGGGGAGGCCATGGCCAGGCTTGGAGGCCTCCTGGCGGAAGGCATCCAGGTCCTCCTCGCTGAGGCGCCCCTCAAGGAAAGCGCGGGCGTACATGCCCGGGGAGGCGTGACCCTGGAAGAAGATCTGATCGCCGCCGCCTGGGTGGTCCTTGCCGCGGAAGAAGTGGTTCAGGCCGACCTCGTACAGCGGGGCGGCGCCGGCGTAGGTGGAGATGTGGCCGCCCACCCCAATACCCGGGCGCTGCGCGCGGTGCACCATGATGGCCGCGTTCCAGCGGATCCAACGGCGGTAGCGCTTTTCGATTTCCTCATCACCGGGGAATTCCGGTTCCTGGGTGGTGGGAATGGTGTTGACGTAGTCGGTGGAAAGCAGCGGAGGGAGGGGGACTCGCTTGGCGGTTGCACGCTCGAGCAGGCGCAACATTAGGTAGCGACCGCGATCGGGGCCTGCGGATTCCAGCAGCCCGTCCAGGGAATCCATCCATTCCTGGGTTTCCTCCGGGTCGGAGTCGGCCAGGTACGAGGCCACTCCATCGCGGATTAAAGCAAAGTTGCTGGAATCGTAAGCGCTATTGTTTTCTTCTGCCGAAGCGGACATGTGTTTCGTCCTCCTAGGTTCCATGGGTTACGGGCGCTTGAGGGTAAGCCCCTTGTGTTTCCCACACTACGTCAAAGTCCCGTTAGAAAACCTTCGGAGATAACGGGATTGTGTTAGGTTCAAAAATGAAGATTTTTAACCACACCAGCTGCGATAACTTCGCTACTAGCTAGACGGCGGAACTATGCACGGCTGGCTTTCCCAGAAAGGTACGAAAAAACAGTGGCAATAGCCCCCGGTTCGGCTTCGAGCTCTGCAGGCTCCGCTGGCGGTGCACACGGCATCGACACCAAGAGCGCACAGGGCACCAAAGGCGCACAGTCGCAGGACGGACGCGATTGGGCCAAGGTGCTCAACGTGGAGTCCGACTACCTGATCCAGGAGATCGGGTGGGACGAGGACTGTGACAGCAGCATCAGCGAAGCTCTGGAAGACGCTATTGGCGACGCACTGTTGGACATCGACACCGACGAGGTCGTCGACGTTGTACTTCTCTGGTGGCGCGACGAGGACGGCGACTTGGTCGATGGTCTAGTCGACGCGACCCGCAGCCTGGGGGAGGACGGCAGCATTTGGCTGCTGACCCCCGCGAAGGCAGATGCTGGCCGAGTGGAACCGGGCGTGATCGCCGAGTCCGCGCAGCTGGCTGGCCTGGTGCAGACCAAGTCCGAGCGACTGGGGAACTGGCAGGGTGCCTGCCTGGTTTCCTCTGGCACTAAGCGCTAATTTCCCTAAGTGTTAGCGATTTAGCGCTAATCACCTTGCGTGCTTTTGGTGCTTTTGGTGCTTTTACCTGCGGTTTCGTTGTTTTGGTATTGGACGTGCTAGAGTCATTAACGCTTCAAGCGAAGCCGCGGTTTCGACGTAATCGAAGCAGTGCGCGCCTTTAGCTCAGCTGGAAGAGCAGCTGGTTTACACCCAGCAGGTCGGCGGTTCGAACCCGTCAGGGCGCACAGATTTCACCCCGCAGTCACTTTTGACTGCGGGGTGGTTTGTTTTTGGCCGGAGGTTTGCTTAGCGCGCCTAGGGAAACATTTGGCCACTTCGCGCGTCGTGAGAATAATGGGATTCATGACTTCCACGAAGCGCAGCGGTTGGCGAAACTTCCTCACACCCGGATGGGTCATCACTGCCATCCTGATCATCGCCTTCACCTACACCGCATTCAGCTTCTTGGCCCCCTGGCAACTGGGAAAGAACAAGGATAAAAACGCCTTCAACCAGCGTCTTGAACAATCCCTGCAGGTTGATCCCGCCCCGATCAACGAGGTGATCCCGGGCGACGGGGGATCAGTGGGCGTCGAAAAAGAATGGACCAGAGTCGCGCTACAGGGCCATTTCCTGCCGAACAAAGAGGTGCTGCTGCGCAACCGTCCGGTCGACTCGACTCATTCTTATCAATCGTTGACGCCCTTTCGCCTCGACAGCGGCCAGACTGTTCTGGTGCATCGCGGGTGGGTTGCCGTGGAGGGGAACGGGGCTGCGCCGCGGTTGAAGGATGCGCCGCGGGACGACGTGAAGGTGACCGGGTTTATCCGCATGAGCGAGGCTGTGCCGGATGCGAAGCCAACGAAGGCTCAAGGGTATACGCAGGTCACAGGTATGTCGACGAAGCAGATTTCCGAGGCGACGCAGGAGAAGCTGGCTGCGGATTATGTGCAGTTGGATTCGGAGAGCGTGGATCGGCTGAACGGCATGGCTGGTGACGGTGCGGGTGCGCCGGATCTGCAGGCGCTACCACTGCCGCATTTGGATGGCAGCACGAACTTGTCCTACGGGATTCAGTGGATTGCGTTCGGCATTCTGGCGCCGGTGGGGCTGGGGTGGTTTGTGTATGCGGAGATGCGAGAGCGCCGGCGTGAACGCGAGGAAAGCGCCGAGGTCGCCCGCCTCAATGCCCAGGTCAGCGGGGGTGCTGGCGGGGACGGTGCTGGTGGCGCTGACGTCGGTGACGGTGCTGGCGGGGACGGTGCTGGTGGCGCTGACGTCGGTGATGGTGCTGAAGCAGCTGCTGCAGCCGATGCCAAATCCCAGCGAAGCGACGCGAAATCCTCCTTGATCAGGGACGAAAGTGCTTCCGGCGAGAAGTCTCAAAAGGAGCCCAGAAAGCACACTGACCTGGCTGATCGTTACGGAGGAACCCGCTCCCGGTTTGAGGAACTCCGCGCCGAAAAGCGTGGCAAGGAGCGTTTCTAGGCCAGCCGGTTAATCTCACCGGAGGCTTGGGCGTATCGCACTGAGTCTTTCATGCTGATGTCGTTAGATCGGGAATGTGTGGGGCTTCTAGGGGTGGGAATGTCGTTGAATCGGGAATCTGTCAGCGCTCGGATCGTTTTGCAAATTTGCGCAACGTTCTGACCTGCAGGTTTATCTGGATGAAAACGGTTTGTGGTAACACATTCCCGATCTAGCGACATTTGGCAGGGGCGGGCAGTCGGGTACCCGGGTTTTGCCGCCGTCAGCCACCAAGTACCGCAGCCAACTTCCTACCGCCCTAGCTGCTCCTGCACATACGCGACAATTCCCGGCACAGCGGCCTCAATCTGTTGCCCGACCTCGGCAAAATCCGAGCGGTGGCCGTAGTACGGGTCGGCGACTTCGGCACCGGCGGGGGAGTCGGCGTCGAAGCTACGGAACAGGCGAATGCGATCCGCATCCACACCCGCATTGCGCAGGCCGCGCACATGCCCGTCGTCCATGGCCAGGAAAAGGTCGGCGCCCATATGCGCAGGTCCGAGCTGTGCCGCGCGGTGGGTTGTGCCGTCGTAGCCCAATGACGCCAACTCGTCCACGGCCCGATCGTCAGCGCCGTCGCCGATGTGCCAGCCGCCGAGTCCGCAGGAGTTCAGGGTCACGGGTGCGTCAGCGGAACCGGCAGCACCCGCGGAACTGGTAGCTCCAGTGGAACCGGTAGCACCAGTGGATTCCGCGGCTGGGGAGTTGCTGGTGGCGATCCCGGCGTCCTCGAGGCCAGCACGGAGGATGACCTCGCCCATCGGAGAACGGCAGATATTGCCCGTGCAAACGACAGTAATGTGCATTGAAATCCTTTCTTGCCCTGATTCCTTTGTCCTGAATCCTTTGTCCGGATTCTTTTGCTCTGATTTTCTTGCCCTGATTCGTAGGACCGACTTCTAGAGCAGCCTCCCAGCCCGGATCTTTACCCCTCGTTGGCCCAGCGCTGCACCAGCGCGTCTAGCTCCGCGGGAGTGTCTACGGTGTAGGCGGCCTTTGCGCGCTCTTCATCCGAGCCATATCCCCAGCCCACCAGCACCGTCGGAATGCCCGACTGTGCGGCGCCCTCCACATCGTGGATGCGGTCACCGATAAGCAGCATCTTCGTCGGGTCGAGGGCCTGCAGCCCCTCTTCCGCACTCATGTGAGCCAGCATCTCGCGCACCTCGTCAGCCTCTTTCAGCTGCTCTAGCGCATATTCGATCACGGCGGCTTTCGAGCGGCGGGTGCCGTCCTCCTGCGCAGCGCCGAGCACCGCGAAGTACTTCATCATGTCGTGCTCGCGCAGGATCCGCTCTGCGGAAACCTCGGACTTCGACGTCGCCGTGGAGAGCACAATGCCCTCGCCGGACCACTTCTCCAGCAGCTCGCGCATTCCCGGGAAAGGGGTGGCCTCGCGCCAGCGCCCATCCTGCTGGTCTGCCAGATATGTGTCGAAGACCTTCTGCAGCAGTTCGCCTTCTAGCCCAATGTCCGCCAGGGTCTCGACCATCGGCGGGCCGGGGATCTGCCGCACCCGCTCCTCGGGTGGTACCGGCACCCCGTGTGTTTCCAGCGCCTTAACGAAGCTGGCGCGGATGCCGGGGTAGCTATCCATCAAGGTTCCGTCTACATCTATAAGCAGAATTGGTAAATCGCGCACCTTTCCAGTCTGTCAGATCTAGCTAGGCTGGGTGGGACAGAAGATTTAGCCGTCCCAGGAGAACCCTCGTGTCCGCTGCCGAAACTACCGCTCAGCCCGCTCAGCCTGCCCAGCCCGCCGAAACTGCCGCAACCACCGTCGCCGACGTCGTCGCTGCCCTCGATGCTGCTTACCCGCCCCACCTCGCTGAATCCTGGGATGCGGTCGGCCTGATCTGCGGCGACCCCGCCGAGCCCGCCGACAAGGTTGCCTTCGCGCTGGACTGCACTGATGCCGTAGTGGACTCCGCCATCGAGCTGGGCGCCCAGATGCTGGTCGTCCACCATCCGCTCCTGCTCCGCGGGGTCACCGCCGTGCCCGCGAATTCTCCGAAGGGCCGCATCGTCCACAAACTCATCCGCCACGGTATCGCCCTGTTCGCCGCGCACACAAATGCCGATTCCGCCCGCCCCGGCGTCAACGATCGCCTGGCCGAACTCCTTGGGGTAACCCCGGGTGCTGCGCTGCGTCCGATTCCTTCCGGCACAGATAAGTGGGGTTTCACCGTTCCTCTTAGTGACGCCCCTGCGGTGAAGTCCGCCATCTTTTCCGCAGGCGGCGGCGCACAGGGCGACTATGAGCAGGCATGCTTTGAGTTCTCCGTCACTGGACAGTTCCTGCCTACGGAAGGGGCGAACCCGCACCTCGGGGTAGTGGGAGAAGTGGAAACGGTCGAAGAAGTCCGCATCGAGTTCGTCGCCCCCGCCGCGAAGCGGGAGGCCATCCGCGCGGCTTTGATCAAGGCCCACCCCTATGAGGAGCCGGCATATGACTGCGTGGAAACCTCCCTGCCCACGCCCGCCGACCAGCAACTCGGCATTGGGCGCGTCGGCGAGCTGGATACGCCCATGACCTTGCGGGAGTTCACCGCGCGGGTGGCCGAGCGACTGCCCAGCACTGAATGGGGTGTGCGTGCAGCCGGAGATCCGGACGCCATGATCCGCACCGTCGCCGTCGCCAGTGGCGCCGGCGACAGTTTCCTGGGCCAAGTCGCCAAGATGGACGTGGACTGCTTCGTGACCTCCGATCTGCGCCACCACCCGGTGGATGAACACTTGCGCATGGGTGGGTGCCCCGTCATCGATACTGCCCACTGGGCTAGTGAGTTTCCGTGGTGTTCGCAGGCGGAGGGCGTCGTAAAGAAGGCAACGAAGGTACAGACCACAGTGATCGACGTGCGCACTGATCCGTGGACCGTGCACGAGAAGTAGCGAGCATCCAGGCAGACGAGATTGCCGACACCCCAAAGTTCATGTCCTGCCGCTGCGCTAGAGTGGCCTGAAGATTCGTTGAACAAGGGTGATCGAGGGTGATACAGGATGCGCTTGTACGTGGAGTGCGATGGAGGTTCCCGCGGTAATCCGGGCATCGCGGGGTGCGGAAGCTCGGTGCTGGACGGCGACCAAGAGGTGGCCGCACGTTGGGAGTTTATTGCCAAAGCCACCAACAACGTGGCGGAGTACCAGGGGCTGATCAATGCCCTGGAGCTAGCCATTGACGTTGCCGAGATCCAGGGGGTAGCTCCGAGTGAGCTGGAGATCGAGGTGCGCATGGATTCCAAGCTTGTCGTTGAGCAGATGAGCGGGCGCTGGAAGATCAAGCACCCTGACATGAAGCCCCTGGCCGCGCGAGTCAAGGACATTGAGTCCACTCTCGCCGCCGTCACCTACAACTGGGTGCCACGAGCGCAGAACAAGCGCGCCGACGAGCTGGCCAATCGCGCGATGGATGATCGGGTCGGGGGGCGCTGGTTTGATGACGCCCTTTCGTTCCAATCGGCCGCCACTCCAGAGCAAGGTGCTGCGGATGCCGATGCTGCAAGTACCGCAGCAGAGGATGCCGGTGTGCAGAGTTCGGCTGGTGCGGTGACGGATGCCGCGAGCTCGCCGGAATGGCACCCCGGAGGGGAGCCGACCCGTCTCTGGGTGCTGCGCCACGGACAGACGGAAATGAGTGTGCAGGGACAGTTCTCTGGGCTGTCCGATCCGGAGCTGACCGCTCACGGGCGCGAGCAAGCCCAGCGGGCCGCTGTTTATGTGGCCGGGCAGTTGGCTAGGCGCCTGGCGGGGCGACCGGCTAGCGGGGGAACTGGCGCAGATGCCAGCTCCAGTCCTGGTCCAGTGGCTGTGTACAGCTCCCCGCTGCAACGCACCCGCCAGACAGCGGAGGCCGTGGTCGAGGCTATTGGACAGACCAGCGCGGCCACATCGCGCATTCAATTTACTGAGTCTCTCATCGAGATGGACTTTGGAGACTGGGAAGGGCGCACCTTCACCGAGGTCATGGAGCAGTTCCCCTTAGAACACGATGCCTGCCTGTGGGATAGCTCCGTCGCACCCAGCGGAGGCGAAAGCCCCGACGAGGTGTTCGACCGCGTGCGCTCCTTCCTGCGTGATGTTGCGCGCAACCACCCGGGCGAGGACGTTGTGGTGGTCAGCCACGTGACTCCCATTAAGTCCATGCTGCGCTACGCACTGTGCACAAGTGGTGCGTTGTATCGCACGCTGCACTTGGACTTGGCAGGATTGAGCGTCATTGAGCTCTTCGGTCCAGATGAGATGGCTCGTTCGGGCAAGCTGGGCGTCAATAATGACAGCGCCGTGGTGCGACGGGTCAACGACACGCACTACCTTCACTAAGAAGTGGTGCGCTAGAGTAAAACCTTGTCGAGACGGTCGGGCGATCGCGGCGCGCGGAACCACCCTGCACACGGGGCAGGCCGGGCGCGGAGGAAAGTCCGGACTCCACAGGGCAACGGTGGTTGCTAACAGCAACCCGGGGTGACTCGCGGGAACAGTGCCACAGAAAACAAACCGCCCGCCATGCGCGGGTAAGGGTGAAAAGGTGCGGTAAGAGCGCACCAGCGCCCCAGGTGACTGGGGTGGCTAGGTAAACCCCACCGGGAGCAAGGTCAAGGTGCTCGCACGCGCGCTATCCCAGATGGCGCACCAGCGTGCGGCGTAGCTCTAGGGCTGCCCGCCCAACCATGAGCAGGTAGGCCGCTTGAAACCCATCAGCAATGGTGGGTTCAGATGGATGATCGCCTCGTCCTCACGCACTCCTGGCGTGCCCTTCGAGGTGCTGCGGGGTGTGCGGGGGATAGGACAGAATCCGGCTCACAGGCTGTCTCGACTTAAAAATTTTTTGGGGCTTAGGCGTGGCCGGGGTGGCGCGGTTGTGTCACTCTTGGAGGCATGAAACTTTTCGCCGCCGAGCTGAACTTCCGCACCATTGCAGAGGAATTCGAACTGCCGGAACGATTCCCCGAGGACGTTCACGCCGAAGCGTTGCAGGCCACGGACCGTCATGCAGACCAACGTCGTGATCTGCGGGATATTCCTTTTGTGACGATCGACCCCGCAGGTTCGATGGATTTGGATCAGGCGGTGAATATTCAGGACGCGCCGGGTGTTGCAAGCGGGATCAGCGACGGCGGGGCGGGAACCGACGGAGGAGCAAGCGCCGACGGCGGAGGTAATGCGGCGCGGTGGCGCGTGCTCTATGCAATCGCGGACGTTGCCGCGTTTGTTGATCCAGCCGGGGCGCTGATGGCGGAATCCCTCCAGCGTGGCCAAACCATGTACCTGCCGGACGAGCCCACCCGGCTGCACCCTGCGGAGCTCTCGGAGGGGAGCGCCTCGCTATTGCCGGATCAGACTCGCCCGGCCGTGGTATGGGATATTTTGCTGCGCGCCGACGGTGAGGTCGCGGACTGCACCGTGTACCGCGCGCTGATTCGTTCCGTGAAGCGCTTTGATTACACAGAGGTGGAGGCGGACATGAAGGGTGGTACTTTGCACCCCGCCATCGCGCAGCTGCCCGAAGTTGGTCGCGCGCGCCAGGGATCTGATCTGCGGCGTCAGGCAATAAACCTGCGGTTGCCCTCCATTTCGGTGGAGCGAGTAGAGGCCGAGGACGGTTCCGAGCGGTACGAATTGGAGATCGACGAGCGGTTGGAGATGAACGACTTCAACGCTGAACTGTCGCTGCTTGCCGGTATGTGCGCGGGCGAGATGATGGTGCGTGCGGGCGTGGGTATCCTGCGCACACTACCGCCCGCCGGGGCAAAGGACATTGCCGCCTTCGACCACGGCGCGCGGGCGTTAGGGTTCAATCGGTCCGGCCGCCCGATCGGGGAGTTGCTCGCTGATATTGACGCCTCTACGCCGCGCGGCATGGCACTTATGCGCGACGCGCAGAGTCTTCTGCGTGGGGCGGGGTATCAGCACTTCGGGCTGGTCGGCGGGGGTGCTGAGGCTGGCGCATCCGAGCCCGGAGGTGCCGACGGGGCGGCCAGCGCGGGCGAGGCTGCTGCCGTAGAGCCCAGCATCCATGCGGGGATCGGCGGCCACTACGCGCACGTCACCGCACCCCTGCGCCGACTGGTGGACCGCTTCGCCACAGAAATCTGCCTGGCGATCGCCAGTGAACAGCCCATCCCGGAGTGGGTCACCGCCAACGTCGACCAGGTCCTCGGCACGATGAAATCCAGCGGTCAGACGGCCAGTGCCGTCGATCGCGCCTGCCTGGGGCTCACCGAAGCGGTCGTTTTGCAACCGTGGGTGGGCCAGAACTTCAACGCGACGGTGCTCAATAGCGACGGCGGAGACAAGGCGAAAATCTTGGTCGAGGAGCCGCCCATCTTGACGACTTGTGTGGGCGGCCCAGACGAGGCGTCAACAATTAAAGTAACCCTGATTAAGGCCGATCCGGCAGAGCGAAAGGTGCGTTTCGCCTGGCCAGCCGATTAGAACGGGGGTTGTCCGGCGCGTGTGGTACACATGAGTTTATGAGCGAAAACGATGCGCAGAAGTGGTACTACGACACGAAAACCGGCCAGGTAAGCCAGGACAAGGACGGCGCCTGGGAGAACCGCATGGGGCCATACGACTCTCGTGAGGAGGCCCAGGCGGCCATTGAGACTGCGCAGCAGCGCACCAAGGAGGCCGAGGAATACGACGCGGAAGAGAATGACGACTAAGGATCCTAGCGCGGGCGCCGGGTGCGATGGCGCGGACGCTGGGTGCGATAGCGCGAGTACGGACGAGCGTTCGTGGCTGGCGCGGACCTTGCTGCCTGAAGGGGAGGAACCGGACCCGCGCTTCACCCTGGCTAATGAACGCACGTTCCTGGCATGGATTCGCACAAGCCTAGCTTTTCTGGCGGGGGGCGTGGCGCTGGAGGCGTTCCGCTCGCCGAACGTGCCCGAGCATTTGTGGAGTACCGCAGCCGTGCTGGTGCTGGTCGTGGGCATGTTGATTGGCCTAGGCGCGGCGGTGCGATGGCTGCGCGTGGAGCGTGCCATGCGCACTGGTCGCGCTTTGCCGGTGCCAGCGATTGTGCCTTTCCTGGCAGGCGTGGCCGTGGTGGCATGCGCGGTTGTGCTGGGGTTTGTGATCTTCGGCGACTTTGGGATGGAGCTGTAAGTGAGGCGCCGGGCGGTGCCTGGGGCTGCGCGGGAGGTGTCACGCCAGGGTGCGCGGGAGGTGCCCGAGCGCCCGCACTCTGACCTGGGGCTTCAGCCGGAGCGCGCCAGCCTGTCGTGGCAGCGCACCGTGCTGGCGCTGCTGGTCGTTAGCGCGATGTTGTTCCGGTGGATCGGCCGCTACGGCGTGATCGTTCTGCCCGCCGCGGGAGTGTTAGTGCTGCTTGCGGCGCTGATTCTGCTGACCCAACGGCGCCGCTACCTGCGCTTCAGCGCCGGCCTGCGCGCCGAACGCCTCACCGCAAACGTCGGCTCGGTCGTTGCGGTGACTGCGGCTGTCCTGATCTGCGGCGTGGTCGCCGCCACCTTCGTTATTCTGGACGCCATCTAACCCCAACCGCTCCACCAAGTTAGGCGCCTGACCAAGTTGCCTTGCTTCATGCGTTCGGAGGCGGGTGAGCGGATTGCAGGGAATAGCTAGAAAGGCGAGTTTGTGGACTTTGACGTTTTCTACAGGACTTTCGACGTCTCTGACGTGGCACCAGGGGTCCATGTTATTGACTTGGTGTTTTATGCCTTCGTTCTTTTCTGTGCGTGTACAAGCCTTTTGATTTGGGTTTTGCTGATCGTCTACGCATCGCGGATTGGGTGGAAAGCACGGAATGCGCGGAATAGCAGAAACCCTGATGGGCAGCCTGGTTCCCTGGCGATTCCTTTGACAGTGATTTTTTCGACATATGCCGTTGTTGTTGCGGTATCCACCGTGCTGGTCGTTTTCCCTGGTCCGGTATCTGCGAAAATTTTCTCTATGGATAGGCATGGTAAAGGGGGAGGGGTCCCTTTGTTGGGAGGGGGCACCCCCATAGTCGCTGACGGTTTATCTGCTGACTGGGTAAAGATGGACCGGCGCAAGCCAACATTCATAGAAAAATATCACCAGGATATTCTTGTCGCTCTGTCACAAAACAGTGAGCTGCAGCAATACAATTTGCTCGGCTGCGAAGGTAAGTCAGCTGATAGAACTACTGCTAAAGGTACAGGTCAAGAAGCTGACCGTAGTGAAGCTGACCATAGTGCACCACAACAAATGGACAGAAACGGGATGTCCATACTGTGTGGTGGATATAAAGTCTCACCAGTTGCTGCGGAAAAGGACGGGACGACGTATCAGCTAACTCCGGTTTTCAAGTTCGGTGAGGATCCAGGCTTTGTCCGAAGAGCCGAGGGGGTGAGTCTGGAAAACTCCGCGGACGAAGGTTTGGCGGTCCGGTTCCACGTCTACGTCATGGAGAGAGCCGCCACCAAGAGCTAGTTTCAATAAAGTTTGGTTTCGCCAAAATGGGATTTTGGTATTGATTTTGGCGGACGCTGGGTGCCACGAAGTGCGGAATGTCGCTAGATCGGGAATGTGTTATTGGTTATGGTTTGCAAGTGTGAGAAACTGCAGGTCAGAGAGTTGGGGCTCGGGGGTGTGGCCTGCCGGGGTGCAGCAGAATCCCGATTCAGCGACATTTAGTCTTTGATGGGGTGTGGGAAAGGGGCTGTGAGGGCGAGGGCTGCCGGCAAAATGCCAGCTAGAAGCAGTGCTCCTCCGCCGGGAACGTCCCCTCAGCAACCTCGCGCTTGTAGGCAGCCGCGGCGGCGGTCAGATCCGCCCCCACCGAAGCCCACTGCTTAGCGAAGCGCGGACGGTGACCTCCAGCCGGGAATGCAGCCATGTCGTGCCACACCAGAACCTGCCCATCGCAGTCCGGGCCTGCGCCAATACCGATGGTCGGGATGGCTAGTTCTTGAGTTACCGAAGCTGCCACATCAGCCGGCACCATCTCCAGAACAACCATGTCGGCACCGGCTTCCTGCACGGCGCGGGCGTCGGCCAGCAGCTGCTCGGCGCCAGCCCCGCGGCCCTGCACCTTGAAGCCGCCCAGCTGGTTGACGGACTGTGGAGTAAAGCCGATGTGTGCACACACGGAGATACCGGCGTCAGTAATAGCGCGAATACGATCCGCCATCCGCACCCCGCCCTCGATCTTCACCGCGTGCGCGCCCGTGCGGTGCAGCATCTCGGAAGCAGCCTTCACGGCCTGCTCATCCGAGGCCTCATACGTACCGAAGGGCAGGTCAGCAACCACAACCGCATTGCCAGCTCCACGCACAACGGCAGCGACCAAGTACACCATCTCATCCATACTGATCCGCTGGGTCGCGTCATAGCCAAAGACGACATTCGCGGCAGAATCGCCGACCAGCATGATCTCCACGCCCGCCTCCGCAAAGGCCACGGCGGTGGAATAGTCGTAGGCCGTCAGCATCGCGAACGGCTCGCCGGAGCCCTTCCGCGCCTTCAGATCCGCGATGCGCACCTTCTTGGTGGGCACCAGGTAGCCGTTGGGGGTCGAGGCCGATGTTCCAGATGTTGCAGTCATGCTGTTCACTATAGTGACGCCACCTCGGCCTCCCCCAACGAAGCGGCCTCAGCGTGGGGCCTGCCAATGTGCCTGGATGAAGCGATTGCCAGAGTGGCACAGCAGGCAGGGCGAAACTTCTACAATGGAGGCTATGAATCGCCAACAGGAATATGTTCTGCGCACGCTGGAAGAACGCGACATCCGCTTTGTTCGCCTTTGGTTTACAGATATCCAGGGGTATCTGAAATCCGTGGCGGTGGTGCCAGCAGAGCTAGAGGGAGCTTTTGAGGAGGGCATTGGTTTCGACGGTTCGGCGATCGAGGGCTTTTCCCGTATTGCGGAGTCTGACACTATTGCGCAGCCGGACCCGTCGACGTTCCAGATTCTGCCGTTTAAATCCGACACCGGGGAGCTATCGGCACGCATGTTCTGCGATATTGCGATGCCGGATGGCACGCCGTCATGGGCAGACCCGCGCCAGGTGCTGCGCCGACAAATCAAGGCTGCCGCGGACCAGGGATTCAGCTGCTATGTCCACCCGGAGATCGAGTTCTTCCTGGTCAAGGAGCTGGAGACGAAGGGCTACCCGCCAGTGCCGACGGATAGTGGTGGTTACTTCGACCAGGCCGTCACCGACGATGCTCCGGCTTTCCGCGCCCATGCGATCAGCGCATTGGAGCACATGGGAATCTCCGTGGAGTTTTCCCATCACGAGAACGCACCGGGGCAGCAGGAGATCGACCTGCGCTACGCCGATGCGCTGACAATGGCCGATAACGTAATGACGTTCCGCTACCTGATCAAGCAGGTCGCCCGCCGCAATGGAGTGGCCGCGACGTTCATGCCGAAGCCGTTCCAGGAGCACGCCGGTTCGGCCATGCACACTCACATGTCCTTGTTCGAGGGCGATAACAATGCGTTCCACGACCCGGATGACGAGTTGCGCCTTTCCAGAACTGCGAAGTCCTTCATCGCGGGCATCTTGGAGCATGCCCCGGAGATTTCTGCGGTCACCAACCAATGGGTGAACTCGTACAAGCGCATTACGTCTGGCGATGAGGCTCCGCGCGCGGCGGCATGGGGTGCGTCGAACCGTTCAGCGATGGTTCGCCTGCCGATGTATACGCAGCACAAAGCGGCATCCCGTCGCGTGGAGGTGCGCTCGCCGGATAGCGCCTGCAACCCGTACTTGGCTTATTCAGTGTTGTTGGCAGCTGGCCTGAAGGGCATTAAGGATGACTACGAGTTGCCTGCCCCGGCGGAGGAGGACGTTTCCCTCATGACCCGCCGCGAGCGCATTGCCGCCGGTTACAAGGATCTGCCCTCCGACCTGAACAGCGCATTGCGAGAGATGGAGCGTTCCGAGCTGGTCGCCGATGCCCTCGGCGAGCACGTCTTTGAGTTCTTCCTACGCAACAAGTGGCGCGAGTGGTACGAGTACCAAGCACAGATCACGCCGTGGGAGCTGCGAAATAATCTGCCGTTCTAGGTCTTTTTTCGTGACGCCCTCACGCCCTACCTTCACTTAGATCCCAGGAGCACCCGTACCTCATGACCCGTCCCCGCAGTTCGCGTTCCTCCGTGCCCACCGCCCGCAACTTGGGCCTTACCCACCCGAAGGCTCAGGAGGACCTTCAACAGCTGGGATGGGTGGACGCTAAACACGCTGAACAGATGTGGATTCTCGCGGCGACGGGGGACCCGGACCTGGCGCTGAATAACCTGATCCGCCTGGTGAACGCACTGGGTGATGAGGCATCTGAGCTGCTGGATCGAATTGCCGAGTCCCGCACCTTCGCCGTGCGGCTATTGGGGCTTTTCGGTGCATCGTCGATGTTGGGTGATCACATTGTCGCCCGTCCGCAGGAGTGGAAGCAGCTGGAATCGGGCATGCCCACCTCTCAAGAGATGATGCAGCTGATGCTGGACAGCGTCGAGGCGACGCGCGTTGAGGGCGCGGGTGAACGGGTGTTCCGCGCTGCCGTTACCGGTTCGCAGGCCGACGACGCCATGCGCCTTGCCTATCGCACAATCCTGGCCCGCATCGCTGCCGTGGATGTGGCGGGCACTTTTGTTCAGCGCGGACAGAAGCCATGCAAACCAGTCAGCTTCGAGCTGGTCTCCCGACGTCTGTCGGATGCTGCGGATGCTGCCCTGACCGCCGCGCTGGCAGTGGCTTGCGCACAGGTTTATGACGCCGACGAGGAACCCGCCCGGCTTGCCGTACTAGCCATGGGCAAATGCGGTGCGCAGGAGTTGAACTACATCTCGGACGTGGACGTCATCTTTGTTGCCGAGCCCGCAGACCCGAAGGCCACGCGCTGGGCAGGGGAGTTCATCAACATCGGCACTCGCGTGTTCTTTGAGGTGGATGCGGCACTGCGCCCGGAGGGCAAGAGCGGTGCGCTGGTGCGCACCCTGGAATCGCATGTGAACTACTACAACCGTTGGGCCGAGACTTGGGAGTTCCAGGCGCAGCTCAAGGCCCGCCCGATGACGGGCGATCTGGCATTGGGGCAGGAGTACGTCGATGCGCTGGCCAGCAAGGTGTGGTCTGCTACCGAGCGTGAGGACTTCGTGACGGATGTGCAGGCTATGCGCCGCCGCGTCATTGAGAATATTCCGGATGATATCCGCGCCCGCGAGTTGAAGTTGGGGCCGGGCGGCTTGCGTGACATTGAGTTCGCCGTCCAACTGCTGCAGATGGTGCACGGGCGCACCGACGAATCTTTGCGTACCCGCTCCACCGTATCCGCGTTGAATGCTTTGGCCGCGGGTGGCTATATCGGCCGGGCAGATTGCCAGAGCCTGCAGGAAGACTATGCGTTTATGCGCCTGCTTGAGCACCGCCTGCAATTGCAGCGCCTTAAGCGCACCCACACCCTGCCGTCCAAGGAGGACATCCGCGCACGTGTATGGCTGGGGCGTACTGCCGGCTGCAGACCGGAGGGCACCAGGTCGATGGACGAGCAGCTATCCGCGGACGTCAAGCGCGTTAACCTGCAGGTCAGCCACCTGCATTCGAAACTGTTCTACCGCCCATTGCTTACCTCGGTGGCGGCGATGGAGGCAGAGACGATTCGCCTGTCTCCGGAGGCCGCCAAGCGCCAGCTTGCCGCCTTGGGATATGCGTACCCGGATCGTGCATTTGAGCACTTGAGTGCGCTAGCAGCGGGGAAGAGCCGCAAGGCTAAACTTCAGGCCATCATCCTGCCCACGTTGCTGGAATGGCTCGGCAAAACCGTTGATCCGGATGCCGGCCTGCTGAACTATCGCAAAATGTCGGAGGCTGCGCATGAGTACAGCTGGTTCTTGCGCCTGCTGCGCGACGAAAACATCGTGGGCAAACGCCTCATGCACATCCTGGGCACGTCTCCCTATGCCTCGGAGCTGTTCCTGAACTCTGTCGATTCGGTGAAACTGCTTTCCGACGGCGCTACCGGGCCGAAGTTCCTGGAGCAGGCTCATCAGGTGGTTACCCACTCCCTGGTGGCCGCAGCAGGCCGACATCGCCACCCGGACAAGGCCATCTCCGTCGCGCGTTCGCTGCGTCGTGCAGAGCTCGCCCGCATTGCAGCGGCCGACCTATTGGGCTTCATGGACGTCGAGCAGGTGTGCGTCTCCCTGTCTTGGGTGTGGGACGCGGTACTCGAAGCGGCTTTGCGCGCTGAGATTCGCTATTGGGAGGACGAGAACGTAGCCAATGCGCCTGCCCGCATCACCGTTATTGGCATGGGACGGTTGGGTGGCGCGGAGCTGGGCTATGGTTCCGACGCCGACGTGATGTTCGTCGCCCAACCTGTAGAAGGCGCCGACGAATCAGAGGCGCTGAAGTGGGCCACTCATATTTGCGACACGGTGCGAACTCGCCTGGGCAGACCCAGCCAGGATCCGCCATTGGACGTGGACATTGACCTGCGCCCCGAGGGACGCAACGGGCCGGTCGTGCGCACGCTGGATTCCTACCGCCGCTACTACGAACAGTGGGGCGAGACGTGGGAGATGCAAGCCCTGTTGCGTGCCACCTGGATCGCCGGCGATAAAGACCTGGGCATTGAGTTCCTGCACATGATCGACGACTTCCGCTATCCGCCGGGAGGTGTGGACGAAAAGGTCGTGCAAGAGGTTCGCCGTATGAAGGCGCGCGTGGATTCAGAACGCTTGCCGCGGGGTGCAGACCGCAAAACTCACACCAAGCTAGGCCGCGGTGCGCTGACCGACGTGGAGTGGACTGTCCAGCTGCTTACCATGCAGCACGGCGATGATGCTCAGAACCTGCGCAACACCTCCACCCTTGAAACGCTGCGCGAGCTGGCCAGCGGTGAGTTTATCGCCGAGGCCGATGCGGAAATCTTGCGTGATGCCTGGATCACCGCCACCATCGCCCGCAACGCAATTGTGCTGGTGAAGGGCAAGCGCAAGGATCAGTTGCCTAGCCACGGAGACCAACTTCGTCACGTTGCGGCGGCGGCCCATTGGCAGCCAGAGCAGGCACAGGAGTTCCTTGACGACTACCTTAAGAAGACCCGCAAAGCACACCGCGTGGTCGACCGGATCTTCTGGGG
The DNA here is from genome assembly GCF_055862885.1 of Corynebacterium sp. p3-SID1761. Lineage (NCBI taxonomy): Bacteria > Bacillati > Actinomycetota > Actinomycetes > Mycobacteriales > Corynebacteriaceae > Corynebacterium > Corynebacterium sp. p3-SID1761. The sequence goes on from NZ_JBSQBJ010000002.1 coordinate 26,666, forward strand.
TGAGGATGTCGGCATTGACTACGGTGGCTAGTCCAGCTGCCCCTCGACGATGACGTTGTAGCCCAGGTCGCTGGAACCAGAAACGGAGCAGGCGATCAAAACAATGCGGCCTGGTCGCTTGTCGTCCATGATGTCCGGATCGACGATCGCCTCGTTCTTATCCACCAGCCAGCTGCGGGTGACTTTCCACGTGTGTCCGTGGTTCGCGCCATCGCGCATGGTGATGCGGGCGCCATTAAGCACATCGGAGGAGTAGCGTTTCACCGGTTTACCGTCGGTTCCGGTGACATTCTTCGGCGGAGCATTGAGGTTCACATCCGCAGTCACAGCTTCGCTCAGCGGGTTAAAAACCAACGGAGCAGCACCCCAGGCGTGCCCCAGCACATACATTGTGCCCTTTTCCGCATTGTTCGGGGAGACTCCCCAGCCATCTACCCAGCGCACCATCGTGTTCTGCGGGCCAGCTGGGTTGAGCGGTAGGGCATAGGGCATCGAGGCATATGTCGCCCCATTCACCGGTGCGGGACCGTCCATGGTGAAGGAACCATTCTGTCCGAGTGGCCCCGGGACAAGTGAGGGATCCTTCTTCTTGTCTTTGTCCCCGTCCTTATGGTCCTTGCCCTCCTTGCCGTCCTTGTCTTTCTTCTTGTCGTTGGGCTTCTCCGCGCTCGAAGATGCAGAGCTGCCAGTCTCCTCACTGGAGCTAGCACCGTTGGAGGCCGAGGGGGCGTCATCACCCGAAAGAGCTAAAACAGCCCAAACAATCAGTGCGATGACGACGAGTAGAGCTACAACGGCGGCTACAGTTCGGCGGCGATTAGTAAAAGGGCGGGTAAAGCTCATAGTGAATAAGTTTATCCATATATCGACCGAGTAGCGTAGGACGCGTGACGGTGACAGACAAAGAGAAACTCAGCAGCCGCGCGCTGCTGGTATGGGGAGCTGGGGTGCTGTGCTACACCCTGGCGGTCACGGGACGCACTTCCTTTGGCGTGGCCAGTGTGGACGCAATCGACCGCTTCCACATCAATGCCGCGCAGCTGGCCGTGTTCACCACACTGCAGCTGGCCGTGTACGCGTTTGCCCAGATCCCGGTGGGGTTGCTGGTGGATCGCTTTGGCCCGCGCAAGCTAATGGTTGCCGGTGCTTTTGTGATGGCGTTAGGGCAGGTGACTCTGGCTTTCACCTCCAGCTACCCGGTGGCGATCGGCGCCCGCATGCTCATCGGTGCAGGCGATGCGACGGCCTTCCTATCCGTCATGCGCCTGATCCCCGCGTGGATTCCACTACGTCACGCTCCGCTGTTGGGGCAGCTGACGGGCGCGGTGGGACAGTTTGGCCAATTTCTCTCGGCGGTGCCGTTTTTGAGCTTGCTGCACGCAACAAGCTGGCAGGTAGGGTTCGTCAGCCTTGGAGCAGTGGGGGCGCTGGTGGCCTTGGCGGCGGGGGTTTTGGTGAAAGATGCGCCGGAGACTGCGAAGCCTGCCCCGACACAGCCCTCTGCCACCACGCAGCGGATGTCCGTTAGAACGATCCTGGCTAATGTGCTGACCAACCGCGTGTGCTGGCACGGCTTCTTTGTTCACTGGACGGGTCTGGGTGCGCTGGTGGTGTTCACCCTGCTCTGGGGACTGCCGATCATGACTCTTGGCCTGGGGCTGCCCGCGGATAAGGCCGGATTGGCACTATCCCTTGGCACCTTGGCCTCGGTGATGGTGGGGCCGATTGTGGGTCTGCTTTCTGCACGCTTCTACAACCACCGCATGCAGGTCGTGATGCTCTTTTCTGTCACCGGATGGTTGGGCTGGTTATGGTTCTTTACCTCTGCCCCCACCGGCGTGTTGTGGACTGCGTGCCTGATGAACATCATCATGGGTTTCACCGGCCCCGTCGCGAACCTGGGCTTTGATTCTGTGCGCGAGAAAGTGGACCGCCGCTTCGTCGCCACCGGCACCGGCTTGGCGAATATGGGTGGCTGGATCGCGGGCATGATCGGCGCCCAGGCAGTTGGCGTGTTGCTCAACCTGCGGGCTCCGGATGGGCATTACACGTGGGGCGACTTCGGTGTGGCCTGGATTGCCGTGGCTACTGTGTGGGCGTTTGGCTTCTGCGGAATGTGGCTTTCACGCGATCGAAACGTTCGGCGCCATTCTTAGGGCTGTTTGTTAGGGGGTTGTTCTTGAGGACGCCCACCGCCTCCGTTGTCGGAAGGTCCTTAAACCCTTCGCGGATGGCGAGGCGCAGCGTCAAGAAAGTAATGACGACCATAAGGATGTTCCGTGCCGTGAGCACAAGTGCTGCGAACCAGTGTGGACCTTCGAAAAGGAGGTTATAGGTGAAGGGGAAAACCACCATCGTCAGTGCTGCAGCGAGCACGCTAAGGCCCGGCAGGTAGCCGAGAACCTCGTGTTTGCCGAACACCATTGACCGGGATAGTGGTGCCGGGGTGCCCTGCTCGGAAGGGGCAGCTGCCGGCAACTTGGCGATCATCACGGCCAGCACGGGGCCGAACCACACCACGTACTGTGGCGAGAACACCTTGTTGGAGACGATCAGGAGTAGCACCATCGTCAGGAGGAACGCGCTGGTGCTTCGCGGGGACCAGCCGTCATAAATAAAGCGCCACAAGGCCCACCCCAGGCCGAACAGCATTGTGGCGAGCATAAGGATGGTGCTCAGTGTGAGCATTTGATCCACGCCGGGGCCGAAAATCTCAAAGCTCTTTGACGGGGCTTTCGCGATATGCCATTGGCCGGGCGCAAAGGCAGCAGCGAGGATGAGGGGAGTGGCGAGGACCGACTCGATCTGCAAGCCGCGGACGTCCTGGTAAGTGAGTGGGGAGACCAGACGATCCCAACCAGACGTCAGTACTGTGACCAGGCCGACAACCACCATGGTGCCGGCGAACGTGGCCAGACGGGCCCACGTGGTGGAGCGATTCCACTTATCCACGAGCCCGGCAGCAAGGGCAGCAGGCCAGAGTTTCGACATCGCCGCAAATCCCAATAGTGCGGAGGCTACCTTGGGGTGATTGAACAATGCAGCAGCAGCGATAGCCACCAAGAGGCCAGGGATGAGATCCAGACGGGAATACGCAATGGGGCCTGTAGCCGCGCAAAAAGCCGTCCAGAATAACGCCGCCCGATGGCTTTGATTCAGCAGATAGAAGAAGAATGCGGTGCTGAGCAGGATCAAGAAGCCCGAAAAAACGACGAGGAATGTGTGGGTGTGGTCGCCGCACAGCCACACGATGGCGCGTACCGGCCATAATCCCGCATCCGGATACTCAGTGAGTGGCACCGCTCCGTGGAGTGGTTTCGTGGGCTCATGTACTGAATTACGGAAGTAATACAGCGGATCGCCCTTGGCGAAAGGCCAGAAGACCAAAACGCTGATCAGAATCGCCTGCACCAACGCCCACGCGCCGATGATTCGGGATCGAGTCCAGTGGGCGGAGGATAGGTTTTGCTGATCATGCACAGAAGTGAACTGTACCTAAGACTCTTCTGCTTCCATAGCAATGGCACGGATGGTCTGCTGAATTCCTTGAACAAGGCCAGCCTCGAATTTTTCCTCCCCACCGAGAAATGCAGCCACCAACGCTCGCGACACCAGCGTGGTATTCCCTCCTGGCACGAGCCGCTTCTCTGTGAGCGTGGTGGTTCCGTCGGTGGAAGTCTCGAGTTCGAAACGCCAACGCGAGCGGTTGAGGGGGATCTTGAACTCGAAGACCTTCTCCGGCACGACTTCTGTGACTACTGCCCACGTGGGCCACCACAGTAAACCTTGACGATTGATGTTGAGGTAGATCGTACCTGGCGTAGGGGTGCTCCCGGAGTTGCTCGAGTTGCCCGAACCGCTGGAGCGCTTACGGTTTAGCACAATCATTTTCTTGCACTGTGGGCTGCGGTCTCCCATTGCGGTGAGGGTGATAACGCGCTGCAGAATCTGTCGGGTTCGCGTTAAACGTCCATGACCAGCGCGGAATCCATCTCGCCATGCCGGGAACACTCTGCGGTCCATCCCATCGGGTTCACCTGAACCTTCATGCGGCGGCCACACAGTGGGCAGAAGCGCGGCGGTTCCAAACCCGCCACCGCCCCACGACTCGCCTGTGCAAGTGCCCCGCGGCCGACGCGCAAAGACTTATCAGAAGAATCGAGGGGTTGGCCCGTGTGGGCGTCATACAGCGGAGTACCGCCGAGAACATAGAGAGCGGTGAGTTCGCTGAGGGGAGTACTAGAGGACATTGCGGTGAGCCTACAGCGTTGCGTTCAGAGCCTTGATCGGCAGCTGCAGCTTGCCGAGCATGTCCACGTCGCGCTCAGCGGGGCGGCCCAGCGTGGTCAGGTAGTTGCCCACAATAACAGCATTAATGCCGCCGAGTAGACCCTTTTCTGCGCCCAGGTCGCCCAGAGTCAGCTCGCGGCCACCGGCGAAACGCAGAAGCTGACGGGGTAGCGCCAGACGGAAGGCGCCGATGGTGCGCAGCGCATCATTGACTGGCATTGGTTCGATATCGGCGAATGGGGTGCCCGGGCGCGGGTCGAAGAAGTTCAGCGGAACCTCGGTGGGATCGAGGTTCTGCAGGTCGATGGCGAACTCTGCACGCTGCTCGACCGTCTCGCCCATGCCGACGATGCCGCCACAGCACACTTCCATGCCTGCGTCGCGCACCATCTCCAGGGTGGAGGTGCGCTCCTCCCACGTGTGGGTCGTAACAACTTCCGGGAAGTAGCTCTTGCAGGTCTCCAAGTTGTGGTTGTAGCGGTGTACACCGAGTTCCTTGAGGCGGTCAACCTGCTCCTGGGTGAGGATGCCGATGGAGGCGGCGATGTTGATGTCCACCTCTGCCTGGATGGCGGCGATAGCCTTAGCCATTTGGTTCATCAGATCCTCGTCAGGCCCCTTAACAGCGGCGACGATGCAGAACTCAGTGGCACCGGTCTTAGCGGTCTGCTTTGCGGCCTCGATCAGCTGGGCAATATCCAACTGGATGGAACGCACCGGAGATTCGAAAAGTCCCGACTGTGCGCAGAAGTGGCAGTCCTCGGGGCAGCCACCAGTCTGCAGGGAAATAATGCCCTCCATCTCCACGGCATCACCACACCACTTCAGACGCACTTGGTGGGCGAGGTCCAGCAGCTCGTCCAGGTGCTCATCGCCGAGCTGCAGAACCTGCAGGGTTTCCTCGTAGTTCAGGGGCTCGCCATTTTCCAGCACCTTCGTGCGTGCGAGCTTTAGAATCTCGGGGGTATCGGTGGCCTTGGTAGCTTCAGTGGTCGTCATCGTCGGTCTCCTCTAGTTCTCGTGCGAGTTATGGTGGCGTATCGCTCTTGAACGCTGTTTAGTTTCACATGCTAACTTACTGCCATCGCGGCGTGCGACATACCGGGCACTCAGGGAACCTCGCGGGGGTGGGGGAGCAAGCGGGGAACATGCGCGGTGCAAAAATAATGTGGCGCCTCCCCAAGAGAAGCGCCACATTGAAGAACTGAAGCGAGTTATATGCGTGCTCGTCAGCCTGCTGGTTGGAAGGCTGAACCGTCCACTCCGGTGGCACGTCCTTGCCGGATTCCTCGTCCTGCTCTGCCTGCTCGGCCGTTTCCTGAACGATGCCCTTGGCGTGGTGGCTCGGTGCATAGATGGCGTACACCTGCATCGGCTCTTCACCAGTGTTGATGATGTCGTGCCATACGCCCGCCGGAACCTGTACGGCCCAGCCGTCGGAGACCTCTTGCTGGATGGTCATGTTGTCCTTGTCGGGGCCCATGATGCACTTGCCAACTCCCGCATCTAGGCGCAGGAACTGGTCGGTATCGTGGTGCACCTCCAGGCCGATCGAATCGCCGGGAGCGATAGACATGAGGGTTACCTGCAGGTACTTACCCGTCCATGCGGTGGTTCGGTAGTTGGTGTTTTCTCGGGTGGCAGTTTCAATGTCAAAGACGTTGGCTTCTGGTTCGTCTGTCGGACGCTGGCAACGTCGTTGCGGGGATGGCCGAAGCTGTAACACTAGAGGTATGGAACTTTCTGATGCTTCCGCCCCCGCACCCACTCCCGATATCTATTGGAAGGACAACCCCGGCCGTCCTGGCGCCTGGGAAGTCGCGGGCCTGCGTTGGCTCGCTGATGCCCCGGGCGGAGTGCCCGTCGTCACTGTTCACGCGCACAATGAACGCGGTCTGGGGATTGATCGTGTTTCTTCGATGACGCCCACACGCGCCATGGCCGAAGATTTTGGAAGAAAGCTGGCGTTAACCCACGACGCGGGCGCGCCACACTTCGGTTACTCGCCGACGGAAGAGTCAGGATTCCAAGGCCCCAACGACAACCTCTTGGAGCTTCCCCTCAAGCCTTACGAAAACTGGGGCGAGTTTTATGCCAACGTGTGCCTGGCACCGCTGATCGAGCGGGTTTTCGACAATGCTCCAGCAGAGGTCACGCAGCTACTAGAAAGTTTGCGCGCCGGGCAGTTGGATGACGGCACACCTCCGGCCCGCATCCACGGCGATCTGTGGGCGGGGAATGTGTTGTGGGGGAGGGTGGCGTCAACAAATAGGACAGGAGGAATCCTTATCGACCCGAGCGCGCATGGCGGGCATCCGCGTGCTGATCTGGCGGCGCTACGGCTATTCGGTGCACCGCACTTAAGCTGCATCGAGGGCGCGTACTTTGAGGTGGCAAGTGAACAGGGCGTGCTGGGTGCAGAAGAGCCTGGTTGGGGTACAGGTTCACGAAGTGTTGACCTGCATCAACAGCACCTTCTATGGCTCCATGCGGCCGTTTTCGGTGGTGGCTACGTGGGGGAGGCAACAGCGGCGGCCTCGCGCGTGATTCGCACATTGTAAAGGTGCCCGAGAGGCGGCCGCGGAGTAAGGTCGACTCTCGGACTAAAAATACAACTATCTTCGTAAAGGGGTTCCTGAAGCGTGAAGAGAACATTCTCCATCGCTATGGCCTTCGTCGGACTAACCGTCGGCGCGGGTTTCGCTACTGGCCAAGAAGTCATCCAGTACTTCGTTTCCTTCGGAATGAACGGAATCTGGGGTGCCGTGCTCGCCGGCATCGTCATGACTATCGCGGGCAGTGTGATCCTGCAGGTCGGCAGTTATTTCCTGGCCGACGAGCACCGGATGGTGTTCCGCAATGTGGCGCATCCGATTGTGTCGCGGTTCCTCGATATCTCTGTAACGCTGACCCTTTTCGCCGTTGGTTTCGTGATGCTCGCCGGTGCGGGCTCCAACCTGGAACAGCAATTTGGCCTGCCAGCCTGGGCGGGTGCGCTGATCATGACCGGCGTGGTGCTAGCAGCCGGAATGCTGGATGTGGAGAAGGTTAGCCAGGTGATCGGAGCGCTCACTCCGCTGATCATCGTGGCTGTCGTGTTCGCCTTCGTTTACACGATGATGCACATGCCCGCCGATACTTCCCACCTGAGCGAAGCTGCGATGGCGGAGGACTCGCCGGTTTCTCCGTGGTTCCTGTCTGCCGTGAACTACAACGGTCTGGCTCTACTGCTGGGTGTATCGATGTCTCTGGTGATCGGCGGTAACTATGCTTCGCCGAAGGAAGCCGGTATCGGTGGCTTGATGGGTGGCGCGCTGTACACGGTGATGCTGATCATCGCGACTATCACGCTGTACCTGAACATTGAGAAGGTGTCCGGTAGCGATGTGCCGATGCTGGAAATGATGAATCAGATCCACCCGACCTTGGGCGTGATCATGGCGATCATCATCTTCTTCATGATTTTCAACACGGCGATCGGCATGTTCTATGCCCTTGGTAAGCGCCTGACGGCCAGCACGGACAAGTCTTTCCGTCCGGTGTTCGTTGTGGTGACGCTGATTGGTTATGGCATCAGCTTCGTAGGCTTCGACACTTTGATGACGTACGTCTACCCGGTGATCGGCTACATCGGTATGGCGATGATCGTCATCATGATCGCGTGGTGGGTGCGCTCCCGCCGTCGCATTTTTGTGGAGGCTAAGCGCCGCGACCGTATCCACGAGCTCGCCCACGCGCGCGAGGATAAGGATGGCGACTACACGGAAAAGGATCGCCAGGAGATGCGCAAGCTGGTTGGCGAATCCAATATCGACGATAAAACGCTGCACAAGACCATCACCGACGAGGTGAAAGACGAGATCGACCAGTAGGCTAAATATCCATGTTGGGCGAGATTTGTGACGCATATGTGACGGCTGCAATCAGTTCTGCGGATCTCGCCCCGCCACAGGGATGGGGGCCGGTGCTGAAGGAACAACTCGGCATCGAACTGTGGCGTATTCCGATTGTGATGGTCGCCGCAATCGGCATCTACTTCACTTTCCTCGTTGCTGTGCGGCTCTTTGGGCAGCGCATTTTGAGCCCACTAGGGGGCTTCGATGCCGTCGTTATTTTTATGTTCGGCGCTGTAGCGGGCCGTGCCGTGCTGGGGCACCCGCCGTCATTAGCTGCGGGCGTCATTGGCCTTCTTACCCTCATGGGCATGGAGGCCATCTTCGGGGTGGTGCAGGACGTTGTGGGGTTGCGTCGCACAATTAACCCGCCCCCGACGGTATTGGTCGCTCACGGCGAGTTGGTCGAGGAGACACTCAAGCGTCAGCACATTACCGACAATGCAATCGCTACTGCGTTGCGCAAGGCTGGGGTGCGGGATATAAGCGAAGTCGCTTGCATGGTGCTGGAGTCCAATGGTTCCATCTCCACCCTGCGCGAGGGTCACGAGATCGACCCTTCTTTGTTGTTGGGAGTGGAGGGTGCCGAAAGGGTAGTGACGCCCCCTCGGCCCAGCGAACCTTAGGCGTTCAGTACTGGATGCAGTCGCTTCATGGTCCACGTTTGCTGGCTGCGCGCCGATAGCGTGGTGACCAGGAAGGCGCCGAGTCCGACCAGTATCAGCACTCCGACTGCGATCGGTAGGCGTTCATCGTAGAAGCCGTAGATCAGCTGCCTGAAGCCGTTGACTGTGTATGTCATCGGATCGAATGGGTGCAGGAATTGGAAGAACTTGTTCTGGGTCTCGATGGGGTAGAGGCCACCCGAGGCAACGATTTGCAGCATTAGCACCGCCAGTGCCGCCACTCTGCCTGGCCCGGGGCCCAGGAAGGCGATAAAGGCCTGGTTCATCAGCATCCACACGAGCGCCACGAGTGCGGCGAAGAGGAATAGCCCTGGGATGTTGGCGGTATCCATACCCACGCCCCAGATAGTTACCGCCACGACTACACAGGCCTGCAGGACGGCGATAATGCCGGTTGGCAGGAAGCCGGAGAGTGCCGCGCGCCACGAGTGCACGCCGGAGTTCACCGTGCGAGCCTGCAGTGGCTTAATCATGACGTACACCATGATGCCGCCGATGAAGAGCGCCATACTGAAGAAGAACGGTGCCATACCGGCGCCGAAGGTGTTGGTGCCGGAATCGTTGTCGGACTGCATCTGCACAGGTCCGCCGATGGTGGATGCGGTGGCGAGGCGCTGCCCCTCGTTCCACTTCGGCACCTGCTTGGCGCCATCGGAGAGCTTGTCACGCAGCTCGGTGGCGCCATTATTGAGCTTGACGGTGCCATCCTTGGCCTTGGAGGTTGCGTCGGTGAGCTGGTCGGCACCATCCTTTAGCTTGGTGTTGCCGTCGTCGAGTTGGATGATGCCATCCTTCAACTTGCCAGCGCCGTCCGAGGCATCGCCGAGCTTGGTGTTCAGGGTCTGCGCGCCATCGTCGATCTTGTTTACGCCGTCTTGCAGCTGCTTGAACTGTGCCGGCAGGCCGGAAAGCTCGCCGACCCCCTTGCGCAGTGGGGCATTCGGGTCATTCAGCTGGTAGGACAGCTGCGCTGAGCCATCGGCCAGACGCTTGAGGTCGGCCGCGTTTTGAGACTTCGGCCCCAGCCCCTGGGTATCCAAAGAGTTAGCCGCCTTGTCGAGTTCATTTGCTGCATTGATGGCGGAGGGCAGACCGGTGGCTCGCAGGTCGCGGGAGATATTGCGCAGGTTCGTCGCTTGGTCGCTTTGCACCTTCGTGACGGTGCCGAGCTTGTTGCGTAGCTTCTGTACGCCGTCGTTCACCTGGCTTGCCCCGTTGCCGAGCTTATCGACGCCGGTTTCCAGCTGATTTAGCTTTCCACTTTGACCGTTGAGCTTCGTTGCCGCAGCGTTTACCTTCGTGGCTAGCTCGCCCGTACCGTCAGAGAGTTTGCCCGCACCGTCGTGCAGCTTGGAAATACCATCGTCGAGTTCATTCGCGCCCTTGCGCAGCTTGCCGGAGCCATCCTTGGCCTTGGAGATGCCGTCGGAGAGTTTGTTCGCACCGTCGTCGAGTTTGCCGGAGCCGTCCTTCAGTTCAGCGGTGCCGTCGGCGAGTTTACCTGCGCCGAGAGCTGCCTTTTGCATGCCACTGCCGGCGTCGACCACGCCGACTAAGACCTTGTCCACGGCCTCGGCGCTGATCTTGTCGCCAACGACACTGATGACCTCACGCATGACGTTCTGGCCGATCATGGTGGACAGATAGCCATTGGCGTCGTTGTAAGTGCTGATGAGGTTGGCCTTCTCCGGGGTTTCAGAGGTGGGGGAGGCCACGGCTTCGGAGAAGTTCTCCGGTAGCTCAAGCGAGAAATAGTATTCGCCGGATTCCACGCCCTTACGGGCATCCTCGGCGTCGGTTTCGATCCAACTGATCTGATCGTTTTCCTTTAAGCCCTCGATCACCTTATCGCCGGCGCGGAGCTGCTCGCCCTTCACATTCGCGCCCTTATCACTGTTGACCAGGGCGACGGGAAGCGAGTTGAGGTGCCCAAAAGGGTTCCAAAACGCCCAGAGGTACAGGGCGGAGTACAGCAGCGGCATGAGTACCAGGATCACGAGTGCAATTCGCGTCAACCGGTTGCGCTTGAAGCTGCGGATTTCGCTGTTGAGTTTGAATCCGGCGAGCATTAACGGTTCTCCTTTGGCTCTGCGATGTGGGTGGAGGTGTCTTCGGGGATGTCGAGGTCGTCTAGTTCTGGATCGTATTCCGGATCGTTTTCCGGATTGGGTTCCGAATTGTCGTGTGGACTGTCTTGGGAACCGCTATAGGCCGGTTCACTATCCATCGGGTCACTGTATTCGCACAGTCCGGTATGAATCGGGTGCGTGTGGCCAGCGTTGGCGTCAATTTCAATAACCTTGTTCGGTGCAACGGGGCCAACAATTGGGTTAGCGGAGTTGACGATCACCGGAATATCTTCTGACAGGCGTTCGAGCACCTGTAGCAGAATTGCTCGGTCATCGTTTTCGTGTACCTGCTCAATATCGTCCATGATCAGCAGTTCGACGGGCTTGTTATCAGCGGGCGATAAAGCCAAGCTGATGCGAAGCATGATCTTGTCGAGATTGTCCAACTGGGAGATGTAGGCATCCAGCGGGGGAAGGTCACGATCGCCGTAGACGTGGGAGCAGATACGCTCCAGATCTTCCTGGGTGGCCTTACCCATTGGCATGAACCAGTGCTTTGACCACGACAGGGACTCGGTGAGGATGTCCTGGACAGTAACTGAACGCTCTAATAGGTCGATTTGCTCCACGCCGGCGATGGCGACGCGGGAGCGAATTGGGCGAGGCTTGGATTCGCCGAGAACACTCAGCGAGCCGCCCGTGGGCTTCATGCGACCCGAAAGAACCAGGGCGAGAGCCGTGCGGCCGGAGCCGCCCTTGCCGAGCAGATTGGTTAGCCCCTGGCTGGGCACGGCGAAGCTAAGGGGGCCGAATACTTTGCCCTCATCGCCTTTAAGCTCGAGATCCTGGGCTTCTACTGCATAGGAAGACATGGCTTTACCTGATTTCTTGGAGAGTGGGAAGCGCGGTCTATTTCATCAGACACCCTGGGTATTTTTGTAGATTTTGACGATTTCGTCAATTTTCGTTGTGGTGTGGCGAAATAGCGCTATACGTTGCCGTATAGCGCTTAGTTTATAGTGTGTTGGGCAGTAGCCGCTTGGCTATATTGCCGCCCCGAAGATGCTGCCGACCGCGAAGGTCACCGCCAAGGCGAGCATTCCGCCAATCACGATGCGCAGTATTGCGCGGGTCTTTGGCACGTTACTTAGGTGAGCCGACAGGGCGCCGGTGAGCGCCAGAGCCACGAGGGTCACGCCGAAGATGACGGCGACGGGAGCGAAGAGGGCAGCAGCAAAAGGTAATGCGGCGCCCAGGATGAAGGAAATGAAGGAGGCGATGCCTGCCGACCATGGGTTAACGAGCTGGCTCATTCCCATGGTGCGCTCGGAATCGCGCTGGGAGGAGACGGAGACATATTCACCCAGGGCCATGGATATGGCGCCACCGATCACGGCGCGTCCGGTGTGCTTGGCGCGTGCGGCAGAGGTTGTCACTTCAGTCGTCGCAATGGTGACGGTCTGGCGCTCGCACGCGTCGACGGCCACGCAGCTGCCGTCGTAGTAGCGATCACAAGGACAAGATACTGAAGTGCTCATGACTCAAGTATTGCCGGGTTGGAGAGGCGCCGCAAGCATTGGAAGGCTACCTTTGCGCAGGTCAGGGTACCTTTCATTAGGTGAGGCTGGGATTGGGGAACTAAAGATCGTGGTAGATTTTTGGGTTAGATAGTTTTGTGTTTGAGAAGTGTACGTGGGTGTCGAACTCGGAGAGCTGCTCCCAGATCTTTCGTACTTCGGACTTTGTCCGAAGCTTCTTCATCTGAAGTCCGCGGGTGCCACATCTAGTTCTTGTTTCACCTGCTCTGAGGAAATGCCACGGGCTAGTGCGACTGCGGAAGAAGATACGACGCCCTTGCGATAGCCCTTGGTTGCGTCGGCAACCAGGCGCGGAGATGGTCGTGGCTGGTCTGAAACTAGCGCATCCGCATTGTATTGCTCCCGCCAGCCGTAAAGGGAAGCCAATTTAGGAGCGGACCATTCTTTAGATAATTCGTCGCAGACTTCCTCGCTAATCAATCCAGCCTCTTTCAGCTGGATGGCAGCTACCGAAGGGGAGACTCGGAAGTGTTGAATGATCTTGGAGAGTGTTTCGGGGGCTGCGGGAGAGAGGTTCTGAGCGATCTTCTTCACCCCATCCAAGGGGCATAGTACGTTGCGGGCAAACGAATTGGCTCGAGTCTCCGAAGGGCTGTTTGGCTCGCATTGAGGTACCTCGGAAGATCGGTCAATATCGTCAGCCAGGATGTGTCCGACCTCGTGGGCTACAGTGAAACGTTGCCGATAGGGAGAGGTGCTTGTTCCTACGCCGATGACGATGTTGCCCGTTTGTGGATCCTTGACGGAGATTGCTTCAACGTCCGTTGGGAGGGGGCGAATGAGCAGATCAGCATTTACGTGCTCGGTAAACGATTCGATGCGATCGATGGGATCGTTTCCAAGCTCGTAGAAGTGCCGAAATTGTTCAGCGAGGCTTTTGCCTTGCTTGGTTGGGGAGGCATTTTGCTCAAAGGAGAACGCACTAGGCATCTAGCACCTCGTCCAGGGTGTTTCGGAGCTCGAGGTACGGCATCAGGTCGCTTTTTATTTCAGAGATGTCGATCTCCTTTGAAGAACGCGCAGCCCACTGAGCGCGCTTAGAAAGTGGAATTTCATCCGTTAGCTCATTCAGGCTGATTCCAAATACCCAGCTCAGGGCCACCAGATCGCTCACCGTTGGTTGTTTTGCCCCATTCTCCATGCGTGAGATCCCAGATTGGGAAATCACTCCCTCAAGCTCTCTAGAGAGTTCACGGGTCGACAATCCTCGCAGCTCTCTTAGAGTCCTCAGACGTGTTCCAAAATCTTCTGGCACCACCTGAATCACTTCCCCTCTTAACTGATTCACCTAGGTTTAGGGCGGAATCCCATGGTTGTAAAGGCGTGGTGGCGTCAGTAACTAACGGGCGCCCGTAAGACGGGATGACGGTTACGCGTGTGTCTCGCTGTGGGTATGGGAACTACGAGCCTGTTCAATTGAGGCTGATGCGAGCTTGTGCTTACTGCGCCGCTGCGCGTTGAGTCGTAGGCTCCCGGACACCTGGGTACTTTGTCTCGCCGGCGTCAGCACGGGCTAGCTACGGCATCTCATCACGGGTCATCCGTGGGGTGATGGGCTGAGATGCGCACTTTTGGGCTGTGCTGTGTCACGAAACGTATGAAAAGTGACACGCCACGGCCCAAAGCGGGCTGCGATTGCGGCAGCCCTGGCTACCGAGCCTCGATGAGTCTCAGCACCGAGCCCTCGCAAACCAACGAACAAACACAAAAAGGGCCACCCCACCTGGGGTCACCTTTACCGGCACCGGCCCTGGTTTGTGGCGCGCGTCGTGGCAGGTGCCGGCCCTGCTAGTACTGGCCCGCCCGCTGAGCCTTCAGGTTCAACGCGTGGCGGACAGCTTGCTGAGAGGGATCAAGCTGTTACCGTCCTGCAGAGCCCAGAACTCCTCGCCACTGAGGTTAGAGACACCCAGTGCGCGTGCGGCGGCATCGAGGGACTCGTAGGTGTTGACACCGTCGATAAGCACTTGCCCATCGGCCGTAACCACGGCGTCGACGTCCCAATCCGGGTCGACCGGATCGAGAAGATCGTCTTCCTTCAGCAGACCTGCCTCGATAAACTCCTGCAGGCTGCGGCCTTCCGGAATCTCTACCTCAGGCATCGGCTCCGAATGGACCCCTGAACCATCGGAAATCTGCCCGAAAGCGTCGCGGATAACTTCGGCGATAAGTGAACGGCGCTGTTCCAAAAAATCCTCATACGCCATGTTCTCCCAGCCCTTTGGCAACGCGTGCCAGTACATTTGCAGCGTGAGCCAATTCTCTCCCTGGGAACGTTGTGCAACCAGCTCCGGCCAGTACTCAGCCGGAGCCCGGTCAGAAATCTTGATGTTCGTCGCCCAGTCCGTCGGGGCGAAGTTTGCAGCCTGGTTGATGCGTTTAAAATCGCGGGTGCCGAGGACCTCCTCTTGGTACTTGCGCGGGAAGAGGTGGTGGCCCTCCGTTCCCTTCCGCGCGGGCTGGGTCGGATCCATCCAATCCCGAACACGCTCATTCAACATGAACATCTTCGCATCCAGGATGTTCAACGCAGCCAAGTAGCACTGGTAGTGAGGGGACAAAGCAGACCCGGAGGTGATCAGCCGTTGTGGCAGGTTGTATCGCCAGAAGTCTTCCGTGAGCTCGGTAGCAATAACCCGATCAAGAGCAGCTTCAAAGCCGTCGGCGTTACCGGGATCAATTCCGCCGATCAGGTCAATATCCTTCTGGATCTGAGTTTCGGAGGAACCGGTGTAACGCCCCGTTAGCTGCGCCATGAAGAGCCAACGGGCGACGATCGCACGGAGGCGAGAAAGCTCAACATTGAAATCCGTGCGGCCCAGTAGGAAGATCACGTACGCGTAGATGATGTTCATGCTCGAGGTGACGTTCTTGCCTGACCGGAACCCGGCGGTTTGAATCGATCGGATAAATTCCGTCCAATTCACCTCATCGGTCACCAGCGGGAGAGCCTGCTTCAATAGCTCAAGCTGCTGTTCCTGTCGTTCGGGGTCCACACGCCCCGTGTGGCGATCCTTGGCCTGAAGCGCCGAGTAGGCATCGCTGAGGCGACCACGGCGTTGACCGATTGCCACTATCGCGCGAGTAATCAGTCCGTTGTTTAGGGAGATGTAGTTGTTGTACGCGGTCCAGCGAACTGGCCGCTTCAGCTCGCTAGAGGCGTGAGCAGGGGACATCCTCGAGTTTCGCGCGAATGCCTCAATTTGCTCACGGCCCTCCGGCCAAAAGACACTAAGCCAGGTGAGGATGTAGTCATAGGCCTTAAGGCGAACACCCTCGGAGTTGATGCGCACGAAAACATCGGCAACGAGGCGCTTATCGGCGCTGGCATCGAGGTGAACAACATTAAAGGTGTAGTTGTTTAATGCCACTAGCTTGCTAAAAACTATTTCGATCTTTTCGTGTTGCTCCTCCGTCAAATCAGCCCCAGTGGCCTCGAAGCGTTTGATGAATTCCCGGCGTGCCTGAAACGGGCTCTTGAATACGGTCGAGATGTCGTCGATCCATTCTGGAGACTTTGTGATGGGAGGTGTACGCACCTCAAACTTCTCGCTGAACGGGTTGAACGCAATGCGGATGAGCTTCTTCTTGTAGTCGTGATCCCGAACTTCGTGGCCCATGATCGCGGCGTACAAACTGGTGAGTCGCTGCTGCCCATCAATAATTTGGTGCGACCCGGTGAACTGCGTTCCTTCCCCGAGCGCGCGCGATTCGTCCTGAGCTGCCACGTCCCAAAACATCAGCTCTCCGACCGGGTAACCGCGGTACATCGAATCGAACAGGTCGCGCACCTTCGCGGATGGCCACACGAAAGGCCGCTGCAGATCTGGCAATTGGATCTTCCCGGAATGAATGTCAGCAACGAGCTGGGAGACCTGCCACGAGATCGTTTTAAAGATTGAAGCCACGAAGAAAAGTCCCTTTCAGGCATTTTGTTAGTTGCTAGGCCACCTAGCGATGCGGAGGTTAAGCGGGCCGCCGATGGCTCTTCTTCGTTCAGGCTACCCGCAGTCCGTGCGAGCTCACTGCAATTTTGCCTGCGAAATTGGCACGCTGCTTCGGGCCGGGGCGCACTTTTGCGCCGTGCTGTGTCGAAAAACGTCCGAAAAACGACACGCTACGGCGTAAAGCACGTCGCGCCTGCTTTAGCCCCGGCCACCGATCCTGGCTAAGCCCCGCTCCGTTGCTTGAAACAGCATGCTTTTGACGCGATCAGCCCCGTATCACCATTGCAACGCGCACCGAACTTACCAGCACATGAAAACACCCGCCAGCGCGCGGCGGGTGTGTATGCATCTCAACCAGGGGGACAGCTAGGAAGCTTCTTCTTTCGAGCGATCAAAGGCCAGCAAAATCAGGCCGGCAGCAACCCAGCAGCACAGGACAATCCACGGGCGCGTCGCACCGGCGCAGTCGAAGAAGCTCAGCGACCGCACGAGGTGGCCGGTTGCACCGATCGGCATGAGCTGGCCGAGCGTGGACCAGCCAGCAGGCAGTAGCCACGGACCCGTTGCTAGGCCGGACAGCGGGTTGGCGACAAAGATGGTCAGCACTGCGCCCAAGCCGGCACCCGGTACGCCCAATAGTGCGCCAAGCCCCGCGGTCACCGAGGAAGTCGCAGCGATCCCGAGGGCAATCGCGAGCCATTCCATGCCCACGCTGCCAGCCAGCGTGCCGTAGATTCCGTGCAGCATCCACACCGCTGCACCAGCGCCGAGAACCGCCACACCAGCGATGACCGCAGCCTTCAACCACTTGTGGCCGCGCAGTAGAACGGTCGCGAGCATGCCCGAGATCACGCCACCGAAGGCCAGCGGTAGGCCGAGCAGTGCGAGCCCCTGGGCCTGCGGGTCGTCCTTCGTGGTGGGGGCGAGATCCTCCGTGTTCACCTTCATCCCAGTGGCCTGCATCTTCTGGCTCACGCCGTTGAGCATCTGCACATACGGTGCGCCGTTGCCGGATGCAGTGTATACGGTCGCGCCCTTCGGTCCGACGGAGATCGCACCGACCGCGTCCCTGTCACGCACCATCTGCTCGACTTCTTCCTGCGAGTTCACGGTGATGAAGTCCGGATGCTCATCCTGTTGTTCTGCCTGAGAAATCAGTTTTTGAACAACCGGCTCTGGTCCCGTCACTGCAACTGGAACGCCGTCCGGTCCGGAGCCAAAGGTGGGAGCCAGGAAGGCCCAGAGCATCAGACCCATGATGATGGGAAGGCCGAGGATCAGCCCAATAGTTTTCTTCATGGTGCCGTTCACGCGCATATCGGATGCGCTGGTACGGCCTGTTTCTGTGGCGTCTGGGTGCGCCGTCGATGTTGTCATGATCCCCTCTAAGTGGAACATCGTGTTTCGGTTTGTCTATTCGGATCATACTGTTCCACTTTTTGTGTTGTCAACGGTAGAGTTTCAAATATGCGAAAATATGCTGCTGAAAACCGCCAAGCGATCGTCGAGGTAGCCAGTGTGCTCATCGCCCAGATGGGCCCAGACGTATCGCTAAGAACCATCGCCAAGGAAGCGGGCGTCGGTGTAGCGACAGCGAGTCGCCACTTTCCCGATCGCGATGACCTCTACCGAGCGGTGCTGGAACGCGCCATCGATAAGATGCGCGACCTTGTCGATCGCCACGTCCCACAATTCGACGATGACCCTGAAGGGGCGTGGCGCTCCGCGATCAAAGAGATGGTGGACATGAATTTTGCCGCAGTAGGCCAAGAGATCGTGCCCGTGCTGGTTTCACATATCGACTCTGAGGAACGGGAACTCCGTTTCGAAGAGGTCCGCTCCTTGTACCGCCCGTTGCTTGCGCAAGCAGAAAAATACGGGCTGTTCCCGCAGGGGATCGACGTCATGAACTTCCACTTCGGCATCATCGCCATCTCACGGCCGCTCCCGGCGCCGGGTGAGGAGATGTTTGCAGCCGCGCGAGAATGGCTCGTGGACGTATTCATCAACGGACTACGCGACCCACATCGCGCAGCCGAATAACTGCAGCGACAGCACAGGCGCAGGGGGAGGGGAGTCCACCCCGCCCGGGGCAACCGCCCACCAACAGCAAAAGGCCCGGAAGCTACCAACAGCTTCCGGGCCACGCGCTAGATCAGCAACTAGCAGTCGTAGTACATCTCGAACTCCTGCGGCGTCGGGCGCAGGCGAACCGGTGCGATCTCGTTGTCGTACTTGTAGGCGATGTAGGTATCGATCAGGTCGTCGGTGAACACGCCGCCCTCGGTCAGGAACTCGTTGTCCTCCTCCAGAGCCTTCAGGGAAGCCTCCAGGCTGGTCGGAGCCTGCGGGATGTCCTTAGCCTCCTCCGGCGGCAGCTCGTACAGATCCTTGTCGACCGGAGCGTGCGGCTCGATGCGGTTCTTCACACCATCCAGGCCCGCCAGCATCATGGCGGCGAAGCCGAAGTACGGGTTACCACTCGGGTCCGGAGCGCGGAACTCGATGCGCTTTGCCTTCGCGTTGGAGCCCGTGATCGGGATGCGCACCGCTGCAGAGCGGTTACGCTGCGAGTACACCAGGTTGATCGGAGCCTCGAAGCCCGGGACCAGACGGTGGTAGGAGTTCAGCGTCGGGTTCGTGAAGGCCAGTACCGCGCCAGCGTGCTTCAGGATGCCGCCGATGTAGTAGCGGGCGATGTCGGACAGGCCAGCGTAGCCGGACTCATCGTAGAACAGCGGTTCGCCGTCCTTCCACAGCGACTGGTGGGCGTGCATGCCCGAACCGTTGTCGCCAGCCAGCGGCTTCGGCATGAAGGTCGCGGACTTGCCGGCCTGCCAAGCGGTGTTCTTGATGATGTACTTGAAGGACTGCAGGTCATCCGCCGCGTGCAGCAGGGTATTGAACTGGTAGTTGATCTCCTGCTGGCCACCGGTGCCCACCTCGTGGTGCGCGCGCTCCAGCTTGAAGCCAGCGTTTGCCAGGTTGCGGGACATATCGTCGCGCAGGTCCTGGTAGTGATCGTACGGTGCGACGGGGAAGTAGCCGCCCTTCATGCGGGTCTTGTAGCCCAGGTTGGTGGAGCCGTCCGGGTTGATCTCTGCGCCACGGTTCCACCAACCCTCAACGGAATCCAGCTCGTAGAACGCGCGGTTCGTCTCGGTTTCGTAGCGCACGGAATCGAAGAGGTAGAACTCGGCCTCTGCGCCGAAGAAGCAGGTATCCGCAATACCGGTGGAGGCCAGGTACTGCTCTGCCTTGCGGGCAACGTTGCGCGGGTCGCGGGAGAACGGCTCGCGGGTAAAAGGATCGTGGACGAAGAACTTCACGTTCAACGTCTTAGCCTTACGGAACGGATCGATCCGGGCAGTCTGCAGATCCGGCAGCAGGTTCATGTCCGACTCTTCAATGGTCGTGAACCCACGGATGGACGAACCGTCGAAGGCCAGGCCCTCCTCAATCGCATCCTCGTCGAATTCCGAAGCAGGGATGGTGAAGTGCTGCTCGATACCGGGCACATCGGTGAAGCGAACGTCCACGAACTCGACGTCATTGTCCTTGATGTACTTGACGACTTCTTCTGCACTCTTGAATGACACTGTAATTTCTTCCGTTCCTTGCAGTGGGAATCTCAAACTGTTGCGACAATATATAAAAGCAACACCATCGATCCTACGCATACTGGTCGAAGGTTCAGGCAAAAATATACAAAATTATGCCACCAACATGGGGGACGCTAGGCTCTAAACCATCATGAGTGAATCGCGTAGCTGGCTTGAAGGCCCCCTTGTTCCAGGCGAAAACGAAGACCTCGCCGAACTGAGTCCATACCCCGGTGCCCGCCTCGGGCTCCCCAAGGACGGACCTGGTTCTCTTTCCCCCTTGTTCCCCCGCATCGGTGCCCTGGCCATCGACTGGCTGGCCTGCTACGCCCTGGCGTGGTTTGTCGTCTCCATGACTTCCGCGCTGGGCGATTCAGCTACTGCCACGATCATCTTCTTTATTGTGTGGCGCATCCTTACCGTCTGGCTGTTCGCCCAGTCACCCGGGCACGCCGTCCTAGGCATCGGTGTGGCTCGCATTGATCAGCCCGACCAGCGCGTAGGCCTATGGCGCGCAGTAGTCCGCGCGCTGCTGACGGTCTTCTTGTTCCCCCCGATTATTCAAGATACCGATGGCCGTGGCATGCATGACCGCGCCACCGGCACCGCGGTCATCCGCACCCGCTAGGGGTTACTTCTTTCCGCGCTGCGCTGCGCGACGGGCACGGCGATTCATGCCGGACATCTTTGCGCCCTTCGGCATGGGGCCCTTCGGCATGTTGTTATTCGGGCTGCTTAGTCGCGAGATCGACTCGACCTTGGAGTTAAGGGCGTCAACCTCATTCTTCTTGATGTTGCGTGGCATGCGCATCAGGTGGTTCTGTAGCTTCTTTACCGGCACCTGCCCCTCTTCGTTGCCGACGATGACGTCGTAAATGGGGGTTTTGCCGAGGATGCGGGCGAGCTTCTTCCGCTCCTGCGCCATCATCGGCTTCAGTCGGTGCGGGGAGCCCTCGCCAACCAGCACGACGCCGGGGGTGCCTACCACGCGGTGTACGGCGTCCATGTGGGTGTTGGACGCCACGCCGGTCTCCGTAATCCACTTCATGCCTACGCCATCACGCATGTTGGTCAAAGCCCATGCAGCGGCTCCCGCTTCGCCCTCAATCTGGTCGTACACGCCGGTTTGCAGACGACGGGAGAATGTCCACATTGCCGCGATGACGCCGATGAAGATACCTACGATCAGGTTCAGCCACCACCAGCCGAACACCAGGCTAAGTAGCAGCATCAGCACAACGGGAATCAGGAAGGCCAACACCATGAACGGGATAAGCTTCTTATCCCGTCCCTTCTGTAGCTTAAAGGCTTGCCACAGCTGGGAGCGCGTCTGCTTGCGCTGCTCCTTCTTTGCAGCCTTGGCGGCCTTCTTGTCTTCCTTGACTCTTACGTCCTTTTTATCCTTCGCCATGGACTTAACAATAAGGCATGAATAAAGGCGGGGCGAAAGTGCCCCGCCGTGGATTCACTGGCAGCCTTGGTCAGGCTGCTGGTGTAGGAGCCGGCCTAGCGGCGCGAAGCGGTAACGGGCGTATCTTCCGAAGCTCCGTAGCGCTCCAAGAGGGTAGAGGCCTCCTGGGAGGTAGTGGAATCCAGGGTGTCCTCCAGGTGCTTCAGGTTCTCTGGGATAGCCTCGCCACGCGCCTGCTTGGCCTGTGCGTATAGGCGGCCAGCGCGGTAGGAAGAACGCACCAACGGGCCGGACATGACGGCCTTGATGCCCAACTCGTAAGCGGCATCGGAGTGTTCCATGAACTCCTCCGGCTTCACCCAGCGCTCAATCGGGTGGTGCATGGAGGACGGGCGCAGGTACTGGGTGATCGTCAGAATATCCGTGCCGGCATCGGCCAGATCCTTGATCGCCGCGCGCACCTCCTCCTTCTTCTCGCCCATGCCGAGGATCAGGTTGGACTTCGTCACCAGGCCGTAGTCGTGTGCTGCCTGGATGACTTCCAGGGAGCGGTCGTATTTGAAGGCCGGGCGGATACGCTTAAAGATGCGGGGGACGGTCTCCAGATTGTGTGCAAACACCTCCGGCTGAGAATCGAAAACGACCTTCAGCAGTTCCGGGCGGTTGGAGAAGTCCGGCGTCAGGTTTTCCACGCCCGTGTTGGGGTTCAGCTCGTGGATCTTCTTGACGACCTCGGCATACAGCCATGCACCTTCATCGTCGAGATCATCGCGGGTCACGCCGGTGATGGTGGCGTAACGCAGTCCCATCTCGCGCACATTCTCCGCCACGCGGCGCGGTTCATCCCGATCCAGCGGGGACGGGCGGCCAGACTTAATCTGGCAGAAGTCACAGCGTCGCGAGCAGGTATCGCCACCGATGAGGAACGTCGCCTCGCGGTCTTCCCAGCACTCGTTGATGTTGGGGCAGCCAGCCTCCTGGCACACGGTGTGTAGGCCAGCGCCCTTCACGCGATTTTTAATGTCCCGATACTCCGGGCCGACCTTGGCAGTCGTGCGGATCCACCGAGGCTTCGACTCGATGGGGGTTTCGGCATTCTTCGCCTCGATGCGGAGCATCCGGCGTCCATCTGCGGTCACACTCATGGCGACTAGCCTACGCCGGGGGTATCTAGGAATCCACCTGCAAGTCGCCGTTCAGCGCGTCGACGAGATGCTGGGCGAGCAGCGGCTGGGCGTCAGAAACACTAACCTTGCGTCCCAACTCTTCGGTAAGGGTCGTGACCCCTGCGTCCGCCAGTCCGCAGGGCACAATGTGGTCGTAGTATTCCATGGTGTTGTCGCAGTTCAGGGATACACCGTGCATGGTCACGCCGCGGGTGACGCGGATGCCTATTGCGGCGATCTTTCGTGCGGGCTTGAGCTCGTTATTGATGACGCCCGCAGGCAGCCATACGCCTGAACGTCCTTCAACGCGGCCCGTGCCATGGAGGCCCAGGTCTTCGCAGGTTTGGATTAGCGCCTGTTCGAGGCGGCGAACGTAGTCGACTACGTCCACCGGGTCGGCAAGTTGGATGATGGGGTAGGCGACTAGCTGGCCGGGGCCGTGCCAGGTGATGCGTCCTCCGCGGTCGACGTCAACGACTGGTAGGCCGTTGGTAGGTCGGTCGGAATCTTGGGTGCGTTTGCCGGCGGTGTATGTCGGCGGGTGCTGGAGGAGAAGGATGGTGTCGGGGATTTTGCCCTCGGCGCGCTGAGCGGCGAGATCCGCCTGGAGGTGCCAGGTGGATTCGTAGTCGACGGTGCCGAGGTCGCGGATGTCGATGTCTGCGGCGGGGGCGCTGGTTGGCGTGTCTGCGCCAGGTGTGGTGGCTGGTGTGCCTGCGGTAGGTGTGGTGGCTGGTGTGCCTGCGGCGGGTGTGGTGGCTGGACTACATGCGCCGAATTTGCTGATTGCATTGGATTTGCGGATGCTACCTTGCTGGAATCCCATGGTGGCGATAGTACTCCAGCGGTTAAGGGCCTTGGATCTGGTGGTGCTGGTAAGGGCGTAGGTGGTGAGCGCTGTCTGAGGGTGAGCATTGTCAGAGGGTGGGCATTGTCGGAGAGTGATCACTGTCGGAGTGGTTAAGCACCTTGTAGGTCACCATGTGCTCGTCATTTGCGGCCGAGAAACGGACGAATGTCGTTGAATCGGGATTCTGCAAAAATGGAACCCGGATTCAATTATTCTGAAACTCTCTGACCTGCACGTTTGGATAAGTGGGAATAGTTGTCTTTAACAGATTCCCGATCTAACGACATTTGGGGGTCTGGGCACCTACTGTGACCGGGCTGAGGGTCTGTCTGGCAAGGCTGGTGAGGTTGGTGGGGCTGGTGAGGCTGGTGGGAAGTGGCAGGAAAGGCCGCGCAATGCAGAACGCCGACCCCGCGGGAAGCGGGGTCGACGCTTTGCCAGGATAGCTGGAACTTAATGGCGGGCAGCAGCTAACAGCCTAGAGCTCCAGATCCTCGGTGAAGTCCGAGTTCTCCAGGCGATCGCGCAGGGTGGACATGAAGCGACCTGCATCGGCGCCGTCAATCACCTGGTGATCGTAGGTCATCGGCAGGAAGACCATCTGGCGGATGGCGATAGCTTCGCCGTCATCCTCACTCAGCACAACCGGACGCTTCACAATGGCACCCGTGCCGATCATGGCAGCCTGCGGCGGAACCAGGATAGGAGTATCGGTCAGGGCTCCCTCAGAACCGATATTGGTGATGGTGAAGGTGCCGCCGGACAGATCATTCGGCTTCAGCTTCTTGTTGCGCGCACGGTCAGCAATGTCCACGATGGCCTTGGCCAGCTCCGGCAGGGACAGATCCTGCGCATCGTGGATAACCGGGCTCAGCAGGCCAGCCTCCGTATCCACGGCAATACCCAGGTTCACCCGCTCGTGGTAGGTCATTTCCTTGGTCTCTGCATTGTAGGAAGCATTGACGTTCGGGTGGGAGATCAGCGCCTCGACCGCTGCCTTCGCGAAGAACGGCAGGTAGGTCAGGTTCACACCGTGCTTATCTGCAAAGGCCTGCTTGTTGGCCTTGCGCAGTTCTGCGATGTGAGTCATGTCGACCTCGTGAACCTGCGTCAGCTGAGCAGCAGCGTGCAGGGAATCCAGGGTGGTCTTTGCGGTGATCTCGCGGATACGGCTGACCTTCTTGGTCGTGCCACGCAGCTCCTGCTTGGCCGGGTCGACCTTGTAGGAGGAAGCACGCGGACCAGCTGGGGAAGCGGACTTCGCAGAGGAATCAGATGCAGCGGAGCCAGATGCGGAGGTGCCTTCCGCCGCTGCCAGGATGTCCTGCTTGCGGATACGGCCGCCGACGCCGGTTCCCTCGACGCTAGACAGATCGACGCCATGCTTTTCAGCAAGCTTGCGTACCAGCGGAGTGACATAAGGGAGGTTGCCCTCGGCAGGCTTCGACTTCTTTGCATCCGTCTCGGAGGACTTAGCTTCGGCCTTCTTCTCAGCCTGCTTAGCCTCTGCCTTCTTCTCCTCGGCTTGTGGCTCGGCCTTGTCCTCAGCCTTCTTGTTCTCGGCCTTCTTCTCCTCAGTCTCGTTAGCTTCGTCAGACTTGTCGTCCTGCTTCTTGTCCTCGGACTTGGAGCTGGATGCACTGGCGTTTTCGTCGCCGATGCGGGCGATGACTGCGCCGACGTCGACAGTGTCGTCTTCGTTAGCCAGGATTTCCACCAGGGTGCCGGCGACCGGGGAAGGAATCTCGGTGTCGACCTTATCGGTGGAGACCTCCAGCAGTGGCTCGTCGACCTCAACCTTGTCGCCGACCTTCTTCAGCCACTGGGTGATGGTGCCCTCGGTGACGGACTCGCCGAGCTCCGGCATGGTGACGTCCTCCGCCTCGCCGGAAGCGGAACCAGAGTTATCGGAAGCCTCGTCAGTCTTCTTCTCCTCGGCCTGTGGCTCGGCCTTCTCCTCAGCCTTGTTAGCTTCGTCAGCCTTGTCGTCCTGCTTCTTGTCCTCGGACTTGGAGCTGGATGCAGTAGCGTTTTCGTCGCCGATGCGGGCGATGACTGCACCGACGTCGACAGTGTCGTCTTCGTTAGCCAGGATCTCTACCAGGGTGCCTGCGACCGGGGAGGGGATCTCGGTGTCGACCTTATCGGTGGAGACCTCCAGCAGAGGCTCGTCGACCTCAACCTTGTCGCCGACGCTCTTCAGCCACTGGGTGATGGTGCCCTCGGTGACGGACTCGCCAAGCTCCGGCATGGTGACGTCCTCGGCCGCGCCGGAGCCAGAGCCGGATTCAGCGCCAGAGTCGTCAGAGGACTCGGACTCGGAGTCGTCGGAGTCGGACTTCTCAGCACCGGACTCCTCGGCAGCGTCGCTGGAATCGTCGTCGCTGGAGCTGTCGGCGTCAGAACCAGAAGGCTCCTCGCCCTCCTCGCCGATTTCCGCGATGACGGCACCGACATCCACGGTGTCGTCTTCCTCGGCAATAATCTTCAGCAGCACACCACTCGCGGGGGAAGGGATCTCCGTATCAACCTTGTCGGTCGATACCTCAAGCAACGGCTCGTCAACGGAGACCTTGTCTCCGACCTTCTTCAGCCACTGAGTAACGGTGCCCTCGGTTACGGACTCGCCCAGTTCGGGCATTTCGACGGAGTACGCCATGGTGTTTGAAGCTCCTCAAGCTAAACGAAAATCAGCTGTGGTTATTTGGTTGAAATACTACATAAGTCTACGCGCCTTGACCCACCACCGTTGTCTGCCCCCTCACCCCTTCTTTGTTGAC
This sequence comes from Corynebacterium sp. p3-SID1761, assembly GCF_055862885.1. Classification (NCBI taxonomy): domain Bacteria; kingdom Bacillati; phylum Actinomycetota; class Actinomycetes; order Mycobacteriales; family Corynebacteriaceae; genus Corynebacterium; species Corynebacterium sp. p3-SID1761. Next base: position 52,958 of record NZ_JBSQBJ010000002.1, read on the forward strand.
GCCACCTCACGCCCCGCGCACCTTTGGGGAACCGCTGGGTCCGTGAACTAGAATCGCTAAGCGTGTTTAATCTTTTCGGCCGGAACAAAAACAGCTCCACCAGACCACCGCGTGCACCGGGGGAGACTATCCGACCCAAGGACCTCAGTTACCTCCAGCAATGGGCGGGGGCACGCCGCGGCGTGGAAGGCTTCGTGGAACCCGAGACAATCGTTAACGAGATGTCCGTGGTGCTGGTCGATAGCGAAGGGGAGTGGACGCGTCGCCGCATCGGCGGGCCGAAGGGAATCGATAAGGTGGCCCAGGCTGTGGGGATTCCGCTGTATTTCGCGGAGGAGACCGGCTATCCGCAGCGGATGCGCGATCGCATTGAGCGCGATCGGCTCATCCAGAAGCGTCTGGAACAGCGCGAACGGCGCGCCCAATTCGAGCAGCGACGCAGCGAGCTAGAGGGCGATTAGCCCCTGCCTAGCCCTTGAACGCTAGCCCTTAAGCGCAATGTCTTCCAGTGCCGCGATGATCGTGCGTACTGGAGAGCCGGTGGCGCGCTTCGGTGTGTAGCCGTAGGGGGCGCCATCGTTGTATGCCGGGCCAGCAACGTCAATGTGCACCCACTGCACGCCTTCGGGGACGAACTTCTTTAGGTAATGGCCGGCCACGGACATGCCACCCCAGCGGTTACCAGAGATGTTCTTGATATCTGCCACGTCAGATTTCAGCGCTTCGCCCAGCTCCGCGGGCAGGGGCATGGGCCAACCGGCATCGCCGACCCGCTGGGAGACCATCGCCACCCGGTCGCGGAAATCCATAGAACCCATAATGCCTGGCGTGCGTTCGCCCAAGGCCACAATCTGTGCGCCGGTCAAGGTGGCGGTTTCAATCAGGTAGTCCGGCTTGTCCTCGCAGGCTCGCACGATTGCGTCGGCTAGTACTAGGCGGCCTTCCGCGTCGGTGTTCCACACCTCCGTGGTGGTGCCACCGTAGTGGCGAAGCACGTCGCCTGGCCGGGTGGCATTTCCACCGGGCATATTCTCTGCCAGCGGGATGGTCGCGGTGACGTGAACGGGAATATTCAATTCGGCGGCGGCAATCACTGCTGCAACTACTGCTGCGGAGCCGCCCATGTCCGAGATCATGTTCCACATCTTTGCCGGTGGCTTGAGGGAAATTCCGCCGGTATCGAAGGTGATGCCCTTGCCGACCAGCGCCACACGTGGGGAATCATCGGCGATCTTGTCAGGATTGTAGTCCAGACGCACCAGGCGCGGCCCACGGGCAGAACCCTTACCTACTCCTAGAATGCCGCCGAACCCCTGCTCTTCCAGCGCTGCGTCGTCTAGCACCTCGACGCTGATGTCCGCGTGCTGAACAGCCTCGGAGATGATGGCAGCATAGCTTTCGGGGTACAGCACGTTGGAGGGAGTATTCACGAGGTCGCGCGCCAGTGCCACCGCGCGCACCGTTGCCAGCGCGTGCTCGAGGAGCTCTGCCGGATCCTCAGCGGTTAGCACCTCGATCGATTCAATTGCCGGGGTTGATGTCACCGACTTCAGCCCGCGGTATTCGTAGGCGCCCAGTGCATGGCCGACCAAAGCGGCTTCTGCGCCGAGAAGCCCTAGTGCACTTACGACGCGCGCACCACGTGCCTGTCCCTGTGCGCCGTCGGCACCTTCAGCAGGGTTGGCGCTGGGGTTCTTAATGTTTCGCGACGCCACGCCTGCGGCCACGCGGACGTCTTCCGCGGATACTTCATCTGCTGGTCCCATACCGATTGCCAGGATCTTCTCCGGGCCACGCACTCCATCGCCGGCCTCGACGACGCCCCCGGCGGTCTGCGGATCTTGCGTGGACTCCTGTAGCTGTGCGGAGAGGGTGCCAGTGGAAACGACATCGGTTCGCGACGCAGCTGACAGGTTCGGAACCACCGTGACTTCGCCAGCCGTGCCCTTTGCGCCTACGGAGATCAGTAGCTTCCACATTTCCAGCTGCTGTTCGGCCGTGAGGGCGTCAATAGGAGCACCGGTGAGCTCCAGACCAGCCTCACCTTCGAAGACCGGGATGACCAGCGTATCGATGACCGAGGGGGTTTCGGTCGCGCCATCGTCCAACGTGGAATTGGTTTGAACCAGCGACATCTGCGGGATGTGGCCACGGGAGGGAAGGCCAGTGATGTTGGTGGTCATAACTGTTTCGACTGCTCCTTCGAAGTCTTGGACGGCGTCTAGGACGTCGCTCTGTGCGCTGTCTTGTGCGCCGTCTTGTGCGTCTGCACAAGGTCTCTTTTCACTGTTTTCACAATACCCAGAAACAGTTGCGCGACGGCTGATGGTGTAAAAACCCTGGGGTTAATGAAAAGAATTGTTAGCTTCCTCACACTTTTCAACTGGGGCGGAGTACGCTGGTGTGCATGACTAGCACTCCGAAGACAGACTCACAGGCACAGCAGAACGCTTCTCCGGTGGAGTTCACCGTTACCCGCAACGAGAACCCGACAACGGAGGAGAGAATCGCCGAGATTCTCACCGCACCGGGGTTCGGCAACCACTTCACCGACCACATGGTTGCTATCGACTGGACGGTCGACGAAGGCTGGCACAACGCCCGTGTGGAGCCTTACCAGCAGATTCAGATGGACCCAGCATCCAGCGTGTTCCACTATGGGCAGGCCATCTTTGAAGGCCTGAAGGCTTATCGCGGTGAGGATGGCAAGATTGTCACCTTCCGCCCGGAGCAAAACGCTCGTCGTTTCCAGAACTCCGCTACCCGCATGGCCATGCCGGAGCTGCCGGAAGAGCTGTTCCTGGAGTCCCTGCGACAGATCGTGGAGATCGACCAGCGCTGGGTTCCGCAGGGAGGCGGCGAGGAATCCCTATACTTGCGCCCCTTCATGATCTCTCGCGAAATCGGCCTGGGCGTGCACCCGGCCAGTAGCTACACCTATTTCGTGATTGCCTCCCCGGCTGGCGCCTACTTCTCCGGTGGTATCAACCCCGTCAGCGTGTGGCTGTCCACTGATTACACTCGTGCCGCCCCCGGTGGCACCGGTGCGGCGAAGTTCGCTGGAAACTATGCAGCATCCCTGGCGGCACAGGCTTCCGCGCAGAAGGAAGGCTGCGACCAGGTCGTGTGGCTGGACGCAACCGAGCACAAGTACATCGAGGAGATGGGTGGCATGAACCTGGCGTTTGTCTTCGGTAGCGAAGACGGCGAGCAGGGGAGCAGTGGGGTCACGCTAGTTACTCCGGAACTGTCCGGTTCGCTACTCCCGGGCGTTACCCGCCTGTCCCTGCTGGAGCTGGCACGCGACCTGGGATACAACGTCGAGGAACGTCGTATCTCCACCGACGAGTGGAAGGAAGCTGCCAAGTCCGGAGCCATGACCGAAGCATTTGCATGCGGCACCGCTGCGGTTGTCACGCCGGTCGGCACCGTCAAGGATGAGTCCGGCGAGTTCCAGGTGAATGGTGGCCAGACCGGCCCTGTGACTATGCGCCTGCGCGAGCAGCTGACGGGCATCCAAAACGGCCGCGTCGCCGATAAGCACGGCTGGCTTTACACGTTGGTAGAGCAGGCAGCCACCGCGTAGCGCACCATAGGGAGCGCCAATACGGCGCCGAGTCCCTGGCCAGCGCCGATCTTCAAGTCCAGTAGCGGTTCCAGCCCCAGCGCATTCAGCGCGGAAAGAGTAGCGGGCTCCGTTCCCGGTGAGGCTGCCATCCACCACGCAGCCGCACCCGGCGCCAACATCTGCGCGCACAAAGCGGCAGCAGTCGCGCCCACGCCGTCGAAAATCACCGGCGTGCGGCGGACCGCGGATTGCGCCAAAATGCCCGCCATCACTACCAGATCCGCCGAACCGATTCGCTGCAAAACTCGTGCAGCTACAGCCTTGTCATCGCGCACGCGGAACATTGCGTCGCGGATAGCCGCGACCTTCGTCTTCCACGCTTCATCACTGATACCGGAACCGCGGCCGATGATCTTCACCGGCTCCACGCTGCACACGCTGCCGATCACGGCGGCGGCGACGGTGGTGAGCCCGCGCCCAAAATCGCCCAACAAAAGGATCGATGTGCCCTGGTCAGCCTCCTCGTCAGCGATCCGCACGCCACGCGCCAGATGAACGTCATACTCTTCTGGGCTCAAAGCGTCCACGGTATCGATGGAACCGGAGGGCTTATCCGGTGCGGCGTCGATAAGAGAAAGAGCGACCTGCGCCGACCTGCAGGCATCCACGAGTGGAACTTGCCCGTCGAGAATGCCGTCGCGCACCTGGGAGTTGAAATCAGCGGGCAGAGTTGAGATCTCCGGGTGTGCTTCGGCCACCCCGTGATCGCCCGTGACCAGCACCATCCGCGCAGCATCCAGCGCGGCGGCGGGAGCGGTGTTTTGGCACGCCGCCACCCAAGCCGCAATATCTTCGAGCTTCCCTAGCGACCCAGCCGGAATTCCTGCGCCAGTCGGCGCTGTGGTGCGGAGCTGCGCAGCACGACTACGAGCTGCCTCGTCCGGAGGGACGATCGGTGGGAAAGTCGGAGCGGAGGTCGAAGGTGCCATGGGGACAAGTGTAGATGCTGACTAGACGCTGTCGCCGACCTGCTTCTGCGGGGTGGGGGTGCGCAGGCGGCGGATCATAGCAGCGCGGGTAAAGGCGTACATGCCCAGCGAGAACTTGCCGTGTGGGTTATCCGGGAAGCGCTCGTTGACTTCACGGTTAACGCGGCGACCGAGCCACAACCCTTCGGCGAGCATGATGAGGAACACGACCATCATCACCAGGGAAGCCAAGTTGGCCACGTTCGGGTTGGACATGCCAAAGATCATGATGGCGATAACGAACACAGCCATCGGCAGGAAAAAGTTCATCAAGTAACGGTGGGAATCGACCCAATCGCGGACAAAGCGCTTTTCCGGACCCTTGTCGCGATCCATCATGTAGTCCTCGTCGCCAGCCATCATGCGCTCGTTGGCGCGGCGGCGTTCGCGGTTCGCCTCGTCCCGCTGGCGCTGCTTCATGGCCTTGTACTCTTCCTTGGACATGGAGGCCTTGAGCTCTTTGCGCTGCTTACGAGCCTCGCCCGGCGTTTTGGGGGCGGAGTAGGCACTACGGCGTACGCCGTGCTTGCGCTCCTGGTCGTTGCGCTTCGGGGTCGCTTTGCCCTTCTTCGGCGTATATGCCTTGGAGGTCTTTTCCTGAGACTCTGCCGCGCCCTTTGTCTCTGCTTTTGTCTCTGCGACGCCCTCGTCTGCGTCGCTAACTACGTCAGCCGTTGTGGTGGCCTTTTCCTGCTTTGTCCATGGCATTTTCACATGTAACAGGCTAGATCAGGAGCACAGAGGAACAAAACCCAAAACCCAGTGGCGGAGTTACTGCAATTAAGACTGCAATAAAGAAGGAAACAAACATGGGAATAAAGCGGACGGGCAGTGGCGTTGTGAAACAATGAAGCGTAGCTTGTGAACAAAGGCTTGTGAGTAAAGCCATTTTTGTTGAATGAGGAGGACCAACATGACTGCTCCGGAGAAGGTCACCGGTGTGGAGCTGACCGAGGCCGCTCAGCAGAAGGCCAGCGCACTGCTGGCACAGGAGGGCCGCGACGATCTTTCCCTGCGTATCGCAGTGCAGCCAGGTGGCTGCGCCGGCCTGCGTTACCAGTTGTTTTTCGATGATCGTTCCCTGGATGGCGATCTGGTTGACGAGTACGACGGCGTGAATCTGGTCGTAGACCGCATGTCTTCCCCGTACCTGGTGGGCGCGAAGATCGATTTTGCGGATACCATCGAGTCTCAGGGCTTCACCATCGATAACCCGAATGCCACCGGTTCCTGTGCCTGTGGTGATTCCTTCAGCTAAGCAGCTAGTTAATCAGCTAGCCTAGTTCGCTTAGGCTCTTAAACTATTGACGCCCCCGAGGGATGAACTCCTTCGGGGGCGTTTTGGGGTCTTCTACAGGTCGACCGGGTACTGGCGCTGATCGATCTTCGGGTGGATACGATCCTCGACAAAGATACCGTGCCAGACCATGAACGCGATGACGGTCCACAGGCGACGCGAGTGATCCGGGCCGGAGCCGGTATTCATGGCCACTCGATGCTCGTCCAGCATCTTCAAGACTTCGGCCTTGTTGAAGAGGTGGTCGGTCTGGGAAGCTTCGATGTTCTCCTTGGCCCAGCCATAGAGTTCATCGCCCGCGAGCCAGTGGCGCATAGGCACGGGGAAGCCCAGCTTCTTGCGGTGTAGAACATGCGGGGGAACGATACGTTCCAGAGCCTTACGAAGGGCGTACTTGGTAGTGCCGTGGGAGATCTTCAGTTCGTGGGGGAGAGTCTCTGCCACGTCGAAAACGACCTTGTCCAGGAAAGGCACGCGTAGCTCCAGGGAGTTAGCCATGTTGATCTTGTCGGCCTTAACCAGGATGTCTCCGCGCATCCAGGTAAACAGATCCAGGTGCTGCATGCGGGCAACCGGATCCATGTCCTGCGACTTCGCGTAAATCGGCGCGGTGACCTCGCGGTGATCCCACTCTGGGCGGATCTCGCGGAGCACGCGCTCCAGTTGCTGGTAGTTAAAGGAACGCGCATTGCCGTAGTAACGATCCTCCATCGGCATGGTGCCGCGTTGCAGCAGGGACTTGCCGCGCACGCCCTCGGGGAGCGCGTTACCCACGCTAGCCAGTACTCGCTTCAGCGGGGAGGGGATCTTGTCGAAAGGTGCCAGGCTGAGCGGCTCCTTGTAGATCGTGTAGCCGCCGAAGAGCTCGTCGGCGCCCTCGCCGGAGAGCACGACCTTCACGTGCTTGCGGGCTTCGGCTGCAACGAAGTACAGGGGAACCAGAGAAGGATCGGCCACCGGATCGTCCAGGTACCAGATGATCTTCGGAATAGCCTCGGCATATTCCTCGGGGCTCACGACCTTCACGATGTGCTCGGCTCCGATGGCGGCGGCAGATTCGGCGGCTACATCTACCTCGGAGTACCCCTCACGCTCGAAACCGGTGGTGAAGGTCAGCAGATCCGGGTTGTGACGCTTTGCCAGTGCGGCGATGGCGGTGGAGTCGATGCCTCCCGAAAGGAAGGAGCCGACCGTCACGTCTGCGCGCATGTGCTTGGCCACGGAATCCTCCAAGGCCTCCGCGATACGCTGGAAAACGGCTTCTTCATCGCCTGCTGCAACCTTCTTAACGGGGAAGCGAGGCTCGAACCAACGAGTTTCCTCGATCTGGCCACCGGGTGCCACGAAGCCATAGCTGCCGGATTCCAAACGGCGAATGTGCTTGTGCAGGCTCTCCGGCTCCGGCACGTACTGCAGATCCGTGTAGTGAGCGATTGCGCGGATATCCAGGTCGAGGTTCAACCCCAGCTGCTCGGCCATCGACAGGATGCACTTCTTCTCCGAGGCGAAAACGGTGCCCGCCTCTGTAGTGGCGATGTACATCGGCTTGATGCCGAATTGGTCGCGAGCCAGAAAGAGCTTCTTTTCCTTGGAATCCCACACAGCAAAGCCAAACATGCCGCGGAGATGATTCACCACGTCGGCACCCCAGTGGTGGAAGCCAACAACAATCGGCTCTCCGTCACCCTCAGTATTAAAGGAATAGCCCGCTTGCTCGAGTTCCTCTCGAAGCTCCACATAGTTGTAGATCTCGCCGTTAAACGTCAGTGCATAACGGTTTGGTTCGTCCTCTGGGCCCCACTGGAGTGGCTGGTGAGAGTGCTCCAGATCGATGATGGAGAGCCGGTTAAAGCCGAAGACAACATCTTGGTCGTGCCAGGTGCCACTATCGTCCGGGCCACGGTGGTGCATGCAGGGCAGTGCACCCTCTACTGCATCGACAAAGTTTTCCGCGTCGTTATTCGCCGCAATGATTCCAAGCAATCCACACATGCGTTCAGACTTTACGCGGGCGGGGTAGAGGTGGGCTAGTTGCCACGGCGGGGAAAGCTCGTTTGCTGGGGATCCCTACGTTCAAAAGTGATTTGTATTACAGAATTGGGATTCTGTGAGACTTTACAGCAACCAATGCGCTACCGAATAGCCACGCGTAACCTTGTGGCATGGCAAAAAACTTCGCAGCACAATTAGTAAAGACTCTTGAAAATCAAGGCGTTAAGCGAATCTTCGGATTGGTAGGCGATAGCCTCAACCCCATTGTGGATGAGGTTCGTCAATCCTCTATTGAATGGATCCACGTTCGGAACGAGGAATCTGCGGCCTTCGCCGCTGGTGCTGAATCCCTCGTTACCGGTGAATTGGCAGTATGTGCTGCTTCCTGTGGCCCTGGCAATACTCACCTGATCCAGGGGCTATACGATTCCCATCGAAATGGTGCAAAGGTTCTGGCCATTGCTTCTCACATCCCGAGCGTGCAGATCGGCACCCAGTTCTTCCAGGAGACTCACCCGGAGCAGATTTTCCAGGAGTGCTCTGGATACTGCGAGATGATTAACTCTGCCGCGCAGGGTCCCAAGGTATTGCACAATGCGATCCAGTCCACCCTTGCTGGCAACGGTGTAAGCGTGCTGGTTATCCCCGGCGATGTATCCTCCCAGGCGATCGAGGAAGAAGGCTTTATCGGTTCCGTTTATGCCAAGGGTCGCCCCGTGCTGTACCCGGATGCCGAGGAAGCAGCCCGCCTGGCCAAGGCTATTAACGATGCTAAGACTGTCACCTTGTTCTGCGGTGAGGGCGTCAAGAACTCCCGAGAGCAAGTGCTCAAGCTTGCGGAGAAGATTAAGTCTCCCATTGGCCACGCTTTCGGCGGCAAGATGCACATTCAGTACGACAACCCGTTCGACGTCGGTATGTCCGGTCTGTTGGGCTATGGTGCAGCCCGAGAAGCGATGTACGACGCGGATTTGCTGATCCTGCTGGGCACAGACTTCCCATACAACGACTTCCTGCCAAGCGGAAACGTGGCGCAGGTGGATATCGACGGCTCGCACATTGGCCGCCGCACAACCATTAATTACCCGGTCGTCGGTGACGTTGGAGCTGTGATTGATACGATCCTGCCTCACATCGAGGAAAAGACTGACCGTAGCTTCCTGGATAAGCAGTTGCGTAACCACGCTCGTGCACTGAACCATGTGGTGGATGCCTACACGAAGAAGGCTGGCAAGTCTAAGCCGATCCACCCGGAGTATGTGGCGGATACCATTGACCGTCTTGCAGCTGAAGATGCCATCTTCACTATCGATACCGGTATGTGCAATGTATGGGGTGCTCGCTACATCACGCCGAATGGTAAGCGCACGGAGATCGGCTCCTTCCGCCACGGCACGATGGCCAATGCGCTGCCGCAGGCACTCGGCGCACAGGCTGCGGACCGGAACCGCCAGGTGATTTCCTTCTCCGGCGACGGTGGTTTGGGCATGCTGATGGGTGAACTACTGACCGCAAAGCTCCACGATCTGCCCGTCAACATCGTAGTGTTTAACAACTCCTCGCTGGGTATGGTGAAGCTCGAGATGATGGTTGCTGGTCTGCCGGAGCATGAGACTGACCACGAGCACGTGAACTTCTCCAAGATCGCTGAGGCCATTGGCATTAAGACGATCCGAATCGAGGATCCGCAGGATGTCGAGAAGGGCATCAAGGAAGCCTTGGCTTATGACGGGCCGGTGCTGGTGGATGTCGTTACTGACCCGAACGCTCTGAGCCTGCCGCCGAACATCACCTGGGAAATGATGATGGGCTTCTCGCGCTCCGCTACGCGCACTGTGTTTGACGGTGGCGTGGGACGCATGGTCGACCTGGCGCGCGCCAACCTCCGGAATATCGGAGCGGCGGGCACAATTGAGATCAACAAGCTCTAAGCAAGAAGGGTGAGGCGCTCTGGGGAGTGCCTCTTCAGGCCTACCTATGGCGGGAGTCACACATGTGTGGACTCCCGCCTAACCCGTGTGGGGGCAATGGGAGCGGTAGCCAACCCCGAAAAGGGAATTTCCGCTTCCGTGATGGTGGCAATGTCCTGTCAATGGTCTAAGGTTCTTTAAGTGAAGTTGTTGTAAGACTATCTAACGCGCGCGAACTGCAGGTGTGCGTGAGAGCCCAGTTCTTGCAACGCAAGTGACGTGTGAATGAGGAAGGCAAACTCGCGTGGAACAGCGAAATAAGCACGGTTTGACTCGCCGTATTGGCCTCGCCGGCGTACTGGGTCTTGCTGGCCTAGTGTTGACTGGTTGTACTGTCGCCCCACCGGAAAACAAGTTCTTCGATGCTCTGCGAATGGGCTGGCCGAAGGGTATTACCCCGGAGTCTAAGGAAATGGGCAACATGTGGGTATGGGTCTGGGTTGTCGCCTGGATCATCGGCATCATCATGTGGGTTCTGTTGTTCGTCAACATGGGCCGCTCGAGCGCGAAGAAGGCTGCCAAGCGCGGTGAGGACGAGTTCCCGCGCCAGACTGGCTACAACGTTCCGCTGGAGCTCGTTCTAACCACCCTGCCAGTTCTGATCATCTGTACCCTGTTCTTCTTCAACGTTCAGACTCAGGATCGTGCGACCGCACTGGACAAGGATCCGAAGGTTACCGTCGACGTCACTGGCTACCAGTGGAACTGGAAGTTCGGCTACAGCCACGTTGCTGCAGAGCTGAACGGTGGCCAGGAGTACAAGGGCACCGACAAGGAAGCACAGGCTCGCGCCGAGGATTCCAAGAAGCCCGCTAAGAAGCTGGACAAGCACGGCGAGCAGGTTCCGGGGCCGATCCACGGCCGCGCGAAGGATGAATACAGCTACCTGAACTTCGACAAGATCGAGACCGTGGGCACCACCCAGGAGATTCCGGTTCTGGTCGTTCCTTCCGGCACTCCGATTGAGTTCAACCTGGCTTCCGCGGACGTTGTCCACTCCTTCTGGATCCCGGAGTTCCTGTTCAAGCGAGACGTCTTCCCGCACCCGGAGGCAAACCGCTCTGAGCGTATCTTCCAGGTTGAGTCCATCGATCAGGAAGGCGCGTTCGTCGGACGCTGCGCCGAGATGTGTGGTACTTACCACGCAATGATGAACTTCGAACTCCGCGTCGTTTCCCCGGAGAAGTTCGAGCAGTACATGAAGTTCCGCCAGGACAACCCTGAGGCACCGAACTCGGAGGCTCTGAAGTCCATCGGCGAGCAGCCGTACGCAACCTCCACCCACCCGTTCAATTCCGACCGCACTGGTACCAGGAACCCGGAAGAGAACCACAAGGATCGCAACGCCGCTTAAGTGGCAGCGCAAGGTTAAGAAGAAAGAGAGACAAAGCAAATGACTTCTGGTGCAAAGCTTTTCTACGGCATAGGTACTTTCTTCACCGTGGTCACGGTGTTCTACTTCATCGTTACGCACTCCGTTAGCGATGCAGGCAACGTCATGGGTGTTGAATGGGCCGGTGGCACCGGCCTCGTGATGGCAACCCTGCTGGCTTTCATGCTCGCTGGCTACCTCCACCTGACGTCGTCTAAGACCGACATTGGCCCGGATGATTGGGAAGAGGCAGAGATCGAGGACGGCGCTGGCGTGCTGGGCTTCTTCTCCGCAAGCTCCATCTGGCCGTTCTGGATGACCGTTTCCATCGTCGTGATGGGTGCAGGCCTGGCCTGGTGGCACCTGTGGCTGGTTGTCTTCGGCGCAGCAATGCTGATCTGGGCAACCACGATGCTGAACCTGCAGTATGGCCTGCCGCCGGAGAAGCACTAAACTTCACACTTCACTAGAAACTCCCCCTTTTGCCAACCCAGGAGGTTGCAGCGGAAGGGGGAGTTCTTTTGTGCTAGAACTTCCGTCCCACGATCTTTTCCATCTGCTTCCACGCAGCCCCGGATTCCAGTGCTTCCCGGGCGTGTTCTACTTGCTCAGATAGGGACTCCTGGAATCCCTTCTCCTCCCATCCGCGCACAGCCGTCAAAGCACCAGCGGCGTTAATCAAGACAGCATCCTTGATTGCGCCAGTGATTTCGCCCTTCATCAGACGCACAGCCACATCCGCGTTATAGCTAGCATCGCCACCGGCGAGGCTGCCATCTTCATAGAAGTCGAGTCCGACACTGCGAGGGTTAATGACTTCTTCACCGGTGCGACCTGCGGCGTCAACAATAACGACCTCGGTAGGAGTGCACACTGAGATTTCGTCCATTCCGTCCATGCCGCGAACGACGAGTACGCGGCTGCCCTGACGGGCGAAAGCGCCACCCATAATCGGCATGAACTCCTTGAAAGCGCAGCCAATGAGACCGTACTTGGGGTAGGCGGGGTTGGTCATTGGACCAAGGAGGTTAAAGATGGTTGGCGCGCCCAGCTGGCTGCGTACCGGGGCGGCAAAGCGCATCGCAGGGTGGTAGGTTTTGGCGAACATGAAGGCAAAACCCGTCTGGTGTGCATCGTGGCGAATGTCCTCTGGGGAGCGCTCAATATCGAGTCCCAAGGCCTCCAGCATGTCCGCACCGCCACACTTCGAACTTGCCGCGCGGTTACCGTGCTTCACTACCGGAACGCCCGTGGCGGCAACAACAAAGGAAGCCATTGTGGAAATGTTCACAGTGTGATGACCGTCGCCGCCAGTGCCGACGATATCCACGCAATTCGGCACGTCCGAAAAGTCAACTGGAGTAGCGAAGCTGGTCATTGTCTCGGCAGCGGCGGCAAGCTCGGCAGCGGTAATACCGCGCACTCGAATTCCGAAGGCAAATCCCGAAATCTGTGCGTCGGTCGCGTGCCCCTCCATGATCTGTTGCATTGCCCAGCGCACCTGCGATTCGCTTAGCTCCTGGCCATTGCCCAGTCGCCCCAGTACGCCGGGCCAGGTGAAGTAGCTTGGCGGTAGTTGTTCGGGGGAAAGACCGCTGATGTCTGCGGGACGTGGGGTAGTGGGGGCCATGGTTCTTTCGACGCGCCTTTCTGTCCTAGAAAGAAGTGATAAGCAAAATCGCTCTGTACTAACCAGTCTATTAGTTGGGTAGTAGCACGGGGAGTTTTTGGGTTGACGCCCTTACAGGGGAGATATTCGAAGGTTCCGCTCAGGTGAAAGGGGTAGGAGGGGAGCAGCCCCATCGTGGGGTATGCGGCGTGTCCGCCCTTGACGAAAGTAGGTTTTGACCTGTCGTTATGTAGCTCGTCGGATGGGGGAGGATAAAAGTTCCCGCTAACCCCTAACGGGGTGGGCTTTAAGCGTTATCCAAGGTTTTACCTGCGATTTTACAGATAGCTTCCAGAAAACTGCTGGAGTGAATCGACTATCGGGCTTTAAACGGCCATACTGTTATGCGTGACGAGCGCAGTTGAAAACCCAGGTATGGCAGCACCACATCGTGTTGCGACACTGAACCGACCCAATATGGTCAGTGTCGGCACGATTGTGTTCCTGTCTCAGGAATTGATGTTTTTCGCTGGCCTTTTCGCGATGTACTTCGTGTCCAAGGCCAACTCTGGCGGCAATTGGCCGTCTGAGCCCACTGAGCTGAACGTGCCATTCGCGGCAGCGATCACGATTATTCTGATCAGTTCTTCGTTCACTGCTCAGTGGGGCGTCTTCGCGGCGGAGAGGGGTGACGTCTTCGCGCTTCGCAAGTGGTACGCATTGTCCGCGCTGTTGGGAACTATCTTCCTTATTGGCCAGGGCTACGAGTACGTTCACTTGGTGCAGCATGGAACGACGATCCCGGGCTCCGTCTATGGTTCGGTCTTCTTCATCACGACAGGCTTCCACGGCGCGCACGTGCTTGCCGGTGTGATTGCCTTCATCGTGGTGCTGCTGAGGACCGCCAAGTCGAAGTTCACCCCGGCACAGGCCACCGCCGCCGTCGTTGTGTCCTACTACTGGCACTTCGTCGACGTCGTCTGGATCGGCCTGTGGATCACTATTTACTTCATTCAGTAGGCCGGCCAGGTCGGTGCCTCTTAACACGAAGACATTCGCTTAAGAGGGTCGGCCTACAGCCCATCGTAATTCCATTGACTAACTAATAAGGGAACAAGATGGATATCAACTCCACCAACGCGACCACGGAGCAGAGCTCCGTTGGTTCGAAGGGCAGTGCCGCCAAGGCACGCCGCCGCCGGAAGGTCCGTAAGGCCTTTGCTGGCGCGTTGGCATTGTTGTTCGCGCTGACGGGCGCGGGCTTCCTAGCCAACGCATTGACCCCTGACGCACAGAATGCCGTTGCTGAGCAGAGCTCGGAGGAACTGGCCAAGCAGGGTAAGGAACTCTACGAGGTTGCTTGTATCACCTGTCACGGTGGAAACCTGCAGGGTGTTAAGGACCGTGGTCCTTCTCTGATCGGTGTCGGTGAGGGCGCTGTGTACTTCCAGGTACACTCTGGCCGCATGCCGATGCTGCGTAACGAGGCTCAGGCAAGCCGCAAGAACCCGCGCTACTCCGAGCAGCAGGCTCTGGCGCTGGCCGCATACGTAAATGCAAACGGTGGCGGCCCGGGTATTGTCCGCGACTCTAACGGTGAGATTGCAATGGAGTCCCTGCGTGGCTCCAATAACAAGAACGGCGAGATCGATCCGGCTGATGTTGCCCGTGGTTCTGATCTGTTCCGCCTGAACTGTGCATCTTGCCACAACTTCACCGGTAAGGGCGGCGCACTGTCCAGTGGTAAGTACGCTCCGGCTCTGGCTCCTGCCAACGAGCAGGAGATTTACCAGGCAATGCTGACCGGCCCGCAGAACATGCCGAAGTTCTCTGACCGCCAGCTGACTGCTGACGAGAAGAAGGACATCATTGCCTACCTGAAGTCGGCCAAGGAAACCCCGAACCCGGGTGGTTTTGGTCTGGGCGGTATCGGCCCGGTGACTGAAGGCATGATGATGTGGTTCGTTGGCATCGTGGTTCTCGTTGCCTTCGCTATGTGGATTGGATCGCGGTCATGAGTGAGCACAACAAGAAGTACAGCAACGAAGAGCTGTCGAAGATGAACGATGACGAGCTGGCCCGCCTGGGTACTGAGCTCGACGGTGTAACGGTTGCCTACCGTAAGGAGCGCTTCCCGATCGCCAACGACCCCGCTGAAAAGCGCGCAAGCCGCAAGGTCACCATCATGCTGGCCCTGTCGGTTCTGTTCGGTATCGCTTTCATCGGTGTCTACCTGTTCTGGCCGTGGGAGTACAAGCACCTCGCTGAAGATGGCGTCTGGCTCTACTCGATCTACACCCCGCTACTGGGCCTCACCGCGGGTCTGAGCATCACGCTGCTGGGTGCGGCCATCATTACCTACACCAAGAGCTTCGTTCCGGAAGAGATTTCGGTGCAGACTCGCCACGATGGTCCGTCTGAGGAAGTTGACCGTCGTACTCTGGTCGCTCTGCTGAATGATTCCTGGAAGACCTCCACACTGGGTCGTCGTCCGGTAATCGCTGGCCTGGCCGGTGCTGGTGCAGTGCTGGCTGGCTTGACCATCGCTCTGCCGCTCGGCGGCATCATTAAGAACCCCTGGAAGGCCAAGGCCATGGGTATCCAGGGTGACGGCACCCTGTGGACTACTGGTTGGACGCTGGTGGAGCATGGCGAGAAGGTCTACCTGGGCCGCGATACCGGTGCAATTGCCGAGGAGCACGAGGGGCACTACAGCACTCAGGGTGTTTCCCGCCTGATCCGCATGCGTCCGGAAGATCTGGATCCGGCTTCGATGGAGACCGTGTTCCCGCTGACCGAGGAGATGGTCAACGACGGCGACAAGTTCGACAAGAACCGCGACGTTTACGAGGAGCACATGCACTCCATCCACGGCCCGCGTAACGCCGTGATGTTGATTCGCCTGCGCCAGGCAGACGCCGCAAAGGCGATCTTGCGCGAAGGCCAGGAGGACTTCCACTACGGCGACTACTTCGCCTACTCCAAGATCTGTACTCACATCGGTTGCCCTACGTCCCTGTATGAGCAGCAAACCAACCGCATCCTCTGCCCGTGCCACCAGTCCCAGTTCGATGCACTGCAGCATGGTAAGCCGATCTTCGGACCGGCAGCCCGTGCTCTGCCCGAGCTGTCGATCTCGGTTGACGAAGAGGGATACATGTACGCCGACCGTAACTTCATCGAGCCTGTCGGCCCGGCATTCTGGGAGCGTCGTTCATGACCACTAAACAACAGAGCCGCGCTGCTAAAGCGGCCAACAACATCGACGAGCGGTACACAGCCTCTGGCCTGATCCGCCCGCAAATCAACAAGGTATTCCCGACTCACTGGTCGTTCATGCTCGGTGAGATCGCGCTGTACTCTTTCATCATCCTGATCCTGTCGGGTGTTTACCTGACGCTGTTCTTCGACCCCTCCATGTCGAAGGTGATCTACGACGGCGCTTATGCACCTCTAAATGGTGTGGAGATGTCCGCCGCCTACAAGACCGCTCTGAACCTCTCCTTCGAGGTTCGTGGTGGTTTGTTCATCCGCCAGGTTCACCACTGGGCTGCGTTGCTGTTTGCCGTGTCGATCATGGTTCACATGCTGCGCATCTTCTTCACCGGTGCATTCCGCAAGCCGCGTGAGGCGAACTGGGTTATCGGCTGTGTCCTGCTTCTGCTCTCTGTCGCTGAGGGCTTCATGGGCTACTCCCTGCCGGATGACCTGCTTTCCGGTGTTGGTCTGCGCATTATGTCCGCCATCATGGTTGGCCTGCCGGTTATCGGCACCTGGCTGCACTGGATCATGTTCGCTGGCGACTTCCCGGGTGAGATCATTATTCCTCGCCTGTACATCGCCCACGTTCTTCTGATCCCGGGCATCCTGCTGGCACTGATCGCTGCCCACCTTGCACTCGTGTGGTACCAGAAGCACACCCAGTTCCCTGGACCGGGTCGTACCGAAAACAACGTTGTCGGCGTTCGTATTCTGCCGGTGTTCGGTCTGAAGGCAGCTTCCTTCGGCCTGATCACCTTCGGCGTGGTTGCTCTGATGGCTGGTCTGTTCCAGATCAACGCCATCTGGAACCTCGGCCCGTACAACCCCTCCCAGGTTTCTGCTGGTTCTCAGCCGGATATCTACATGCTGTGGACTGACGGTGCTGCGCGTGTCATGCCGGCATGGGAGCTGTACCTCGGTAACTACACCATTCCGGCTGTGTTCTGGGTAGCTCTGCTGCTGGGCATCCTGGTTGTGCTGCTGTTCACCTACCCGTGGATCGAGCAGAAGTTCACCGGCGATGACGCCCACCACAACCTCTTGCAGCGTCCGCGCGACGTTCCGGTTCGTACCGCCCTGGGCGTCATGGCACTGACCTTCTACGTGCTGCTGACTATCTCCGGTGGTAACGACCTGCTGGCGATGCACTTCACGATCTCGCTGAACCTGATGACGTGGCTGGGTCGTATCGGCCTGGTATTGCTACCTCCGATCGCGTACTTCATCACGTACCGCCTGTGCGTCTCCCTGCAGCGCTCCGACCGCGAGGTTCTGGAGCACGGCATTGAGACCGGTACCATCCGCCAGCTGCCATCCGGTGGCTTCATCGAGGTCCACCAGCCGCTGGGCCCGGTTGACGAGCACGGCCACCCGATTCCGCTGGAGTACCAGGGTGCATACGTCCCGAAGACCATGAACGAGCTCGGCGCTGCCGGTCACCCGGGGCGCGGTGGCTTCTTCTCCCCGGATTCCCCAGAGATCGTGGAGAAGGCGGAGCGCATCGAGCACGACAATCACGCAGAGCAGAAGGAAATGTTCGAGCGTCTCAACGAGGAGAACCGTCGTCGCCACGAGGAGCTCGACAAGTAACCTCGCATCGAGCTGATTCAACTGCTCTCACATAAGGCTCGATAAGATCCCGTCCACCAGGAAGGTGGGCGGGATTTTCTAGTTCCGCTCTTGCGACAGAGCCTTTAGTACGTCATAGGTCGCCAGGGCGTCACTCATCGCTCGATGTAGTGGGCGGTGGGTGACCTTGAGATACGACGCCACGTTCCCCAGGCGGTAGCGTCCAACTGACTCTCGCGGAATTAGTGTGCGGGATGCCTCCGCTGTACACACCAGTCGTGGAGTGTAGGGAGGAGAGACAAGCTCGTTTGAAGCGGTGAGCTGGGTGCGCAGCATTTCGTGCTGCAAGAAGGAGAAGTCGAAGAAGACATTGTGCCCAACAAGACGTGGGACGGTGGAGCCATGTGGGCGGAGGAACCCCAGCAATTCGGGAAGTATGTCCTCAAAGGTGGGCTTGTCAGCCAAGAGCCCATCGGAGATGCCCGTTAAGTCGGTAATCTCCTCAGGAACCTTCTGCAGCGGGTTGAGGAGTGATGTATAGCGTTGCTGGATCTTTCCGTCTGAGACCCGCAGAGCCGCGATTTCAATTATTCGCTCTTGCTGTGGCCGCAACCCGGTTGTTTCCAAGTCGATCACGATGCAGTTGTGAAGAGTGCGCTGTAGATCCGAGCGTGTGTGCGCCAAGGCGTAGGAATCCGGCATCTCATCGGAACGGCGTGGCTGGCGTGGCTTAGCGGGCCGTGAATCCTCTGCGGGGAGAAGAGGCTCATGGTACGGCGGATTCGACACGGTAGGGGGCATGGGGATCAAGTTTAGCTTTTGGGCGGGGGATGTTGGCACGGTTGCACTGAGGCAGGCGGTTTTTGAAGCGTTATGGGCGTAAAAGACACGCCAAAATTACCTAGTGTGACGAGTATCACATCTGTTATTTTCTGAAAATATCATAAGTGTCAGACCCTGGTAGAGGTAGTGAGTGCATTTACTAAAACCGCAGGTCAGCAATTTATAAAGCTTCGATAACTTTCAGGCTGTAGTTAAGGGTTCGAAAAATCTCGGTTTGATAACAACGGCACGTCTAAGGCTCAAAAAGCTCAGATTTGCGGAACGGCTGGACATGGACCGCAATCATTTCGTAATCTTTTCGAGACCTTAGAGGTGAGCGACAAAGAGCTCACCGCACCGCGGTAGCTTCCGAAGGGTTGCCGGGCGAGGGGATATGGAAAAGCTCCACACCCCAAACAACGGATTGAAAGGTAATTGAGGACTTATATGGGCAAGCACAGCCTGAAGAAGAACAACGTATCTCGCAACGCAGCTGTCGTCGCTGCCGTCGGTGTGGGTGCCGCTGTACTGACCCCCGCTGCCGCCCAGGCTGCGCCGGTCACTCACAAGCAGTCCGGCGTAACCGTAGAGGTTCCGGATCACCTGCTGCCGACCATCAAGCCTTACTTCAAGCAGGCTGGCCTGACCACCGATGGTGGCAACAAGAAGGCTGCGACTAAGGCTGTCAAGGCTGCGGCTCCAAAGCTGGCTGCTTCCTCTATCGGACAGCGCATTGCGGACATCGCTAAGTCCAAGGTTGGTGCACCGTACTCTTGGGGCGCTTCTGGCCCGAACGCGTTTGACTGCTCCGGCCTGACCTCTTGGGCTCACCGCCAGGTTGGCAAGTCCATCCCGCGTACCTCCTCTGCTCAGGCTTCCGCTGGCAAGAAGGTGTCCATGAACGCTCTGCAGCCGGGCGATGTTATCTCCTACTACGGTGGCGCATCCCATGTTGCGATCTACATTGGCAATGGCAAGATCGTTCACGCCCTGAACTCTTCCAACCCGGTGCGTATCGACAACCTGCACATGATGCCTGTGTACAACGCGGTTCGCTTCTAATTTTTAGCCAACACCTTCCGGTGTTTCTCTAGCTCAGATGTTGATATCGGGGCTAGTGTTACGGCTGGTGAAGGCGTGAAATGCTGGGGCTGGTGCTATTAGGGCGCCAGTCCCACTTTTGCCCTTTCATGTGGCAGAATATCTATCGGTGAACGGCTCCTTTCGGCGGGCCGAAAATTTTTTGAGAACTAAAGAAAGTCCAGTCGTGAACGTGTCGTTTTCCTCTTCTCGTGATCGCTCCTCGCGCAGCAGTCGCTCCGGTGCTAACGCTATCGCCAAGGCCACATCTGCGGCGTTGTTAGCTCTCGCAATGGGAGCTACTGTCCCGCAGGCCAGTGCGGATCCACAGAACGCTCCGGGGCGAGGTGACCAGGGGCAGGGAAGTGACAAGAAGGATGACCGCAACGCGGATCAAAAGCGTGCGGAAGAAATCCGTCGCCTACTGGACACACCGATCCCAGCGGATGTTGACGGTCTGCTGAACCACGTAGACAAGGTATCCGGCTACGCCTCGGAGACGTCCGACGAGGTTGAGCAGCTGAAGATCGATATCGACCAGGCCAAGGGGAACCTGGCAAAGGCCAACAAGGCTGCCGATGACTCGCGCAAGAAGGCTGAGAAGCTCAACACGGATGTCAAGGCGTCACGTGCAAATGTCACCGGCGTATCTCGCGCGATGTACCGTGGCGCCACGGTGGATCCGGTCTCTGCTTTTGTTGGCTCCCAAGGCCCGCAGGCTGCAGTCGAGCGTTCTTCTTACCTGACGTCGATTGGTGATCAGCGTGCCGATACCGTGAACACGCTGAGCCAGAAGCTGAAGGATGCTGCTAAGGAGAAGAACAAGGCGAGCCGTTCTAAGGCCACCGCAGATTTCCAGCTGCGTACCCTCAACGATCGCAAGAAGGACCTTGACGATCGCAACAAGGAGCTCGGCGAGCTGAAGGACAAAATCATGAAGGCCGTCGACGGGCTTAGCCCGGAGGATCGTCGACGCTGGATTGATCGCAATGGTCCCATCGACATGAATGTCGAGGAGTTCCTCGGCAAGATGAAGAAGGCCGGTGACTCCGGTGCGCCGGTCAACGCAACTGGTGTGGTCGCAGCGGCCTTGTCGAAGTTGGGATCCCCGTACTCCTGGGGTGCCGCCGGCCCGAGCGCTTTCGACTGCTCCGGCCTGATGTTCTGGTCCTACCAGCAGCAGGGTAAGTCCATCCCGCGCACCTCGTCCGCACAGATCGCAGGTGGGCAGCCGGTCTCTATTGACGACCTGCAGCCGGGCGACATCGTTGGTTTTTACCCGGGGGTGACCCACGTGGGTATGTACATCGGTGATGGCAAGATCGTCCACGCCTCCGATTATGGCATCCCCGTACAGGTAGTTCCGCTGAACTCCATGCCGATCTCGGGCGCCGCCCGCTACTAAACATCCCACAGCGTGCGGTAGCATCCGTTCGTATGTCCAGCGCAGATCAGCATAGTCATCCCCGCGTCCTCGTCGTCACCAATGACTTCCCGCCTACATTCGGCGGGATTCAGACGTATGTGCGCGATTACCTGTCCACGCTGGATCCGGCCAAGGTTGTGGTTTTCGCCTCTACCCAGCACCGCGAAGATGCAATGGCCTTCGACGGTGAACAGGACTACCACGTCGTCCGATGGCCTCGCAGCATCATGCTGCCCACCCCAGCCACTGCGCGGAAGATGCAGCAGCTGATCCGTGAACATGACATCCACACCGTCTGGTTCGGGGCGGCCGCACCGCTCGCATTGATGGCGAATAGTGCCCGGGCAGCGGGCGCTCGCCGGATTGTTGCCTCCACCCATGGCCACGAGGTCGGATGGTCCATGTTCCCCGGTTCGCGCCACGTCCTTGCCCGCATCGGCCGTACCGTGGATTGCTTGACATATGTTTCACACTATGCCCGCAATCGAATGGCCGCTGCCTTTGGCCCCTCCGTTGCGTGGGAACCTATGCCAGGTGGCGTCAACACGGATCTCTTCCAACCGAACCCGGCGATGCGAGATGCGCTTCGGGCGCGCTATGGCGTGACGGACAAGAAGGTCATTGTCGCCGTCTCCCGACTGGTTCCACGCAAAGGCCAGGACACTTTGGTAAAGGCCATGCCCGCCATCCTTCGTGAGCACCCGGATGCACATTTGCTTGTCGTCGGACCCGGCGATTACCGCGTGAAGTTGGAGAAACTGGCGCGTCGGCTGGGCGTCACAAAGAACATAACCTTTACCGGTGCGGTCGACGTAGAGGAACTACCAGGCCACTTCGTGGTCGGTGATGTTTTCGCACTCCCGGTGCGAACGCAACTGGGCGGACTGTCCGTAGAAGGGCTCGGGATCGTATTTCTCGAGGCACAAGCCGCGGGAGTCGCTACGGTTTCCGGCAATGGTGGCGGTGCGCCCGAGACAGTGATCGATGGAGAAACAGGGCTGGTCGTGGACTCGCGGGATCTGGACGACGTGGTGGCGCAGATCTCTTCGCTGCTTAGTGACGCCCCCACGCGCCAGCGCCTAGCGACCGCAGCTCGGAAAAACGTGATGGAGAAATGGACGTGGCACGTCCTCGGTTACCAGTGCCGAGCGGTCATGCGAGGCGGAGGAGAGATTCCACCGCGGCATAGTTTCGCCTAGACGTAAAACTTGGGGCGGAACCACAGAGTTTTTATGCAGCCTGCGGCTGGCTAGAATGATGAGGTTACATACGGACTACAGAGGGAAGAGGGATCGCTTCGTGACTGGGAGCCTTACCGTGGGCGTGGACATCGGTGGCACGAACCTACGTGCTGCCGTGGTGGACGCGGACGGCCAGATCCTGGACATTGAAAAGCTTCCGACCCCCTCCAATGTTTATGCCCTGGAAACCGCGCTGGTGCATGCTATCGGCTGCCTGCAGCGCCGCAATGAAGGCATCGCCGCAGTGGGATTGGCCGTGGCTGGGTTTATTAATGCGCAGCGCGACACGGTGCGCTTTGCCCCGCACCTGCCATGGCGGAACGCGCAGGTCACCGACAGGCTCAGCGCCAAGTTAGGGCTTCCGGTGGAATTGGAGCACGACGCTAACTCCGCGGCGCTAGGGGAGTACCGATTGGGAGCTGCCCAAGGAGTCGGCACGTGGGTGCTTTTTGCTTTGGGGACCGGAATCGGTGGTGCCGTCATGGTGGATGGCGAGATCTACCGAGGAGCTTTTGGTACAGCCCCGGAGTTCGGGCATCTGACTGTCATGCCAGGTGGTCGTGCATGCCCCTGCGGTAAACAAGGTTGCCTGGAGCGCTATTGCTCGGGTTCGGCGCTGGCACTGACCGCCCAAGACCTGATTGCTACGGGACGCTACCCGGATTCCGCCATTACACGGGAATTCGCCCAGCACCCAGAAGAAATCTCCGGACGAGCCGTAGTTCGCCTGGCGCGTGAGGGAGATCCGTTGGCACGCGCCGCAGTGGAGGACATGGGACTGTGGCTAGGCCGCGGACTGTCGCTGGTGCAAGATGTGTTGGATCCGGAATTAATCGTGATCGGCGGGGGCGTAAGTGCCGATGCAGATCTGTTTCTGGACCAGGCGGAATCCATGCTGAATTACAGCATCGTCGGAGCCGGTCACCGTCCTGTTGCACGGGTAAAGACCGCGCAACTGGGAGGAGATGCCGGTATGATCGGCGTGGCGTTACTGGCGCGCGATCGCCTTCAGACGGGCGCCTAAAGGCTAGCGTTGTGCACGCCGAATACTGCGCCAATTGCTGCGCTGCTTTTTGTGGCGCTCACGAGGGAAGTACACAAGGGACGGTAGGTTTTTAAATATGCAAAATAAGGCGTATTGGTTTTTCAAATACATCCTCATCGGCCCATGGCTGCGCGTGTACAACCGTCCTTTTACCAAGGGGCTCGAAAAGCTACCTAAGGAGGGCTCGGGAATCCTGGCTTCCAATCACCTTGCAGTGATGGACTCCTTCTACCTTCCGCTGGTATCCAAGCGCCAGCTGACGTTCCTGGCGAAGAAGGAATACTTCACGACGCCCGGCCTGGTTGGTGGCATTCAGAAGTTCTTCTTCACCTCCGTTGGCCAGGTGCCAATCGACCGCCAGGATAAGGAATCCCAGAACGCCGCTTTGGGCACTGCGCTCAAGGTACTTGAGCGTGGGGATCTGCTGGGCATGTACCCGGAGGGCACGCGTTCTCCGGATGGCCGCCTGTACCGAGGCAAAACCGGCCTGGCGCGCATCGCTCTCGAATCTGGGGAGAAGGTCTACCCGGTGGCAATGATCAACACGAACAAGGCCAACCCCATCGGTACGTGGATCCCACGGCCGGCCCGCTGTGGCGTGTACGTCGGAGACCCAATCGACCCGAACGATTTCCGTGATGCCGGCGACGAATACGCCCAGGCTCGGGCGCTGACCGATGCGATCATGGAGGCGCTGCATAAGCTTTCTGGTCAGGAGTATGTCAAGGACTTTTATGCTGCCGATGTGAAGAAGTCCCTGGAGGCAGGTAAGGGCTACCCCGCGGGCTCGGAACCGCGGCAGTAGTGAATGTGCCCCCTCAGCGCTGCTGTGCCAACGACCATACGCACTCCGTTTCCCCGTGATGAACGGGGCTTTTATGCCGTGCGGCCCGTCGTTGACGGTTTGACTTCAGCAGCGCAAACCTGATCTTGTAATAAGAATCATGTCGAAGGTAGATCAGGGTGCGAGTCGGCCTCAGGCGCGGCCGGTGAAGCAGAGAGTCGAGTGGGCGGACGCCGCCAAAGGGTTTTCCATTGTCGGTGTGTGCATTATGCACGTCGTTACCGGGGTTCCCGGTGGAACGGAAACCCCGCTGGGGCATTTCTCCAGCTTCCTCGATCCTCTCCGAATGCCGCTGTTCTTCCTCGTGTCAGGGCTGTTCGCCCATCGTATCCTGGAGCGTTCGTTCGCCGACCTGTGGTATCGACGACTGTGGTTCCTGTTGGTGCCTTACTTGGTCTTTAATCCCTTCCACATTCTGACGCGCATGAGTATCGACGACAACTACTCGCTGATGAACCTGTTTAAGGCGATGCTTCTGGGCAACGTGGGTCTGTGGTTCCTTTATGCGTTGATTCTTTACAACATCTTCGCCTGGGTACTTCGCAAACAGCCGCCGTGGCTGGCCATCTTAACCTCCGCTATCCCGCTGGTCATCGGAGCTTTCCTCGGTGGCGGGGAAAATATCTTCTTCCGGCATGTCCTCACTTTTGCCCCCATGTTCTTCATCGGTCTGCACTGCAGAGGCTTCTTCTTCCGGCTGGCCAAGCGTGCCTTCAACCCCCTTGTGATACTCGGAAGCGCCGTGTTGTTTTTCAGCTCTGAGTATGTGATGCGGACTCTGGCCAAGACGCTCTTTAGCGATTGGACGCCTACGGTTGCGGCTCTGACCTTGGGAACTGACCTATTGCGCTCCGTCCTCGCACTGCCATTTGCCATCGTGGTTGCCGCTTGGCTGTGCGTGATCCCTGTCGTGCGTGAGATCTTCCTTTTCGTAGGCCGGAACACCTTACCGGTCTACGTGTTCCACCCGTTGGGGCTGTACCTGCTCGGCGGATACGCCGTTACGTTGGCCGAAGCGCATCCGGAGTCGCTCGCTTTCCTGGGCACGATGGCAGGCCAATTGTGGTGGGGTATCGGCGCCTGCGTAGTTGCTTCCATTGTGGGCTATGTAGTGGGCAAGACGCCCTATATTGGTTGGACGCTGTTCCCGCCGGCACTGCGGCGTCCTCAAGAAAAACAGCAAAAACCGCGCCAGCAGGTACGGTTCGGCGGTGACCGCCCCCTGTCGGCCTAGCCTCAAGCCCAGGCTCTAGACTGGACAACCGTGCGCTACTTCTACGACACAGAGTTCATTGAGGACGGCTCCACCATTGATCTGATCTCAATCGGTGTGGTGGCCGAAGATGGGCGCGAGTTTTACGCAGTCTCCACCGAATTTAACGAGCATCGGGCGGGGCAATGGGTAAAGAAAAACGTTCTGCCGCAATTGCCACCGCGCTCCGACAAAGCCTGGATGGATCGCGCGACGATGCGTGCCAAGCTGCACGAATTCCTAGTTCCCGAGCGGGCTACGAAGTCCCGGGGACGTCCCAGCGAGCGGCCCGAACTATGGGCCTGGGTGGGGGCTTATGATCACGTGGCGCTGGCTCAGCTATGGGGCGACATGACCGGGCTTCCCGCTGACCTGCCGCGTTTCACCCACGAGCTGAAGCAGCTGTGGGAGATGGCCGGTCGACCACGGTTGCCCGAAAGCCCTAGCAATGCTCACGATGCTCTTGCCGACGCCCGTTTCAATGTCGTGAAATACCGCCTGTCCATGGAAGCATTGAAGGGGTTACCCGGACGTCCATAAAAGCATCTGAAAATAGCCTGATTGCCAAAAGCCGTGGCTAGGTAACGTATGCTCTGTCTATGGCTTGGACTATTGATGCACCGTTAGACGAACTTCCGGATCTGCCGCCGCTGCCAGCGGACATGGCGGAAAAATTAGAAGATGCGCTGTCTCGCGACGCGAAGCAGCAGCCTAGCTGGGATCCAGAGCACGCAGGGCGCGTGCGGAAGATCCTGGAATCCGTGCCACCGATTGTGGTGGCTCCCGAAGTTAAGAAGCTGAAGAAGCAACTGGCTGATGTCGCCCTGGGCAAGGCCTTCCTCCTGCAGGGCGGTGACTGTGCGGAGACCTTTGAAACCAATACGGAGCCGCACCTGCGTGGCAACGTGAAGACCCTGCTGCAGATGGCTGTTGTCTTGACCTACGGTGCTTCCACGCCCGTGGTGAAGATGGGACGTATCGCTGGCCAGTACGCCAAGCCACGCTCTGCGGACCGAGATTCCAATGGTCTGTTGAACTACCGTGGCGACTTGGTAAATGGCGTAGAGGCCACCGAGGAAGCTCGCGCCCACGACCCATCCCGCATGGTGCGCGCTTACGCTAACTCTTCCGCAGCAATGAACCTGGTTCGTGCATTGACGAACTCTGGTACCGCTGACCTGTACAAGCTGCATGAGTGGAACCGCGAGTTCGTGGCAACCTCCCCGGCGGGCGCCCGCTACGAGGCGTTGGCGACAGAGATCGACCGTGGCCTGGAGTTCATGTCCGCTTGTGGCGTGACGTCGGAGACGCTGCGGTCCGCAGACATCTTCGCCTCCCATGAGGCGCTAGTTCTGGACTACGAGCGTGCAATGCTGCGCCTGGCTCACGACGAAGAGGGCAATGACGCCCTGTATAACCTGTCCGCGCACCAGGTGTGGATCGGCGAGCGCACCCGTGGCATTGACGATGCGCACATTCGCTTCGCCTCTTTGATCTCCAACCCCGTGGGCGTGAAGATCGGTCCGACGACCACCCCGGAAGAGGCCGTGGGCTACGTCCGTCAGCTGGATCCGAAGAACACCCCGGGTCGATTGACGCTGATTACCCGCATGGGCTACGACAAGATCCGCACGGCGCTGCCTCCGATTGTCGAGGCCGTGGAGGCCACGGGTCACAAGGTCATTTGGCAATGCGACCCTATGCACGGCAACACCTACACCTCAAACAATGGCTACAAGACGCGCGATTTCGACCGCATCATCGACGAAGTTCAGGGATTCTTCGAGGTGCACCGGAAGCTCGGCTCGCACCCTGGCGGTATCCACGTAGAACTGACGGGCGAGGACGTCACCGAGGTTGTCGGCGGTGGTCAGTCCATCACGGATCTGGATCTGCCGGAGCGTTACGCCACTACCGTGGATCCGCGACTGAACACCCAGCAGTCGCTGGAGCTGGCGTTCCTAGTGGCGGAGATGCTGCGCAACTAGGTGGCCGCGACTAGCTGCCTTCGGGACGGCAGCTACACCGTGGTCAACGTGACCACGGCACCCCGGTGGCTGCGGGAGCCGGGGCCGGGGGATTGGCCCAGAACCAAGCCGTTGAGGTCACCCTTGATCTTCACCTCAAAGCCCGCATCCTCTAGCTTTTGGCGAGCCTTTTCCGCGCTGAGACCGATCGTCCACGGCACGCGCTGGGACGTGGACTCGCGGATTTCCACATCTGTGTTCTTCGCAGGATCTACCAGCTCGCCCGCCTGGGGTGACTGCTGCGCAACGTTGCCGGAATCCTCGGAAGAGTCCTCCACGGGTTTGCCCTCAACCGGATTGAGACCTGCCTCGCGCAAAGCCTTACGGGCGTCATCCATAGATAGCCCCGCTACATCCGGTACTTCGATCGCATTCGACAGCACCAGCGTGACCTCCGAACCGGATTCGACTTCCGATCCCTCCTTTGGATCAGTGCGAATCGCCTGACCTGCGGGTATATCCTTGTCGAACTCTTCGGTCTCTTCGGCAACTGTTAGGCCGGCGGACTCCAAGGTCTGCTTTGCGCGGTCGTGTTCTTGCCCCTTGACACCCGGCACCTTCACTGGGCGCTTGCCCTTGCTCATGTGGACAACGACGGTCGAGCCTGTATTGACTTCGGTTCCCGCTGCAGGCTGGACCTCCGCGACATGCCCTTTTGCTATGTCATCGGAGTAGACTTCCTCGCCCTTCTTCAACTTCAAAGTGCGGTCGGTCAGCTTTTTCTCGTAATACTGCAAGCTGGAGTTCGTTCCGGGATCCGGGATAGTCGGCTTGCCTAGGGAAAGCAGCACGGCGACTTCGGAGCCTCGCAAGGCGCGGTGCCCCTTGGCAGGGTCGGTTCCCATGACCGTGTTCTTCTCCGCCTGGTTGTCGTAGCGCTCGTCTAGTTTGGAGCTGAACCCGGCTTCCTCGACGGTGGCTTGTGCCGTGGCTTTATCCATGCCGACCACAGTGGGGATCTCGCCATAGCGACCCGTGGCGAACCACCATC
This sequence comes from Corynebacterium sp. p3-SID1761, assembly GCF_055862885.1. Classification (NCBI taxonomy): domain Bacteria; kingdom Bacillati; phylum Actinomycetota; class Actinomycetes; order Mycobacteriales; family Corynebacteriaceae; genus Corynebacterium; species Corynebacterium sp. p3-SID1761. The sequence continues at coordinate 81,352 of NZ_JBSQBJ010000002.1, forward strand.
CGCCAAGCGCCACGCCAATAACCAGCGCCAGGAGTACGAGAACCCACACAATGGTGGCCGCCGGTGACTTGTTGCTGAGTTTGTGCACCGGGCGTGCAGGTGCGGGCCGGTGCTGGGGCGACCGATGAGGGGCCGGTCGGTGTGGCACTGGCTGATGCGATGGCCCCACATTGGTATCGGGAGACGGCGCCAATGAGTCAGGATGCTGCGCATAACCTGGTCGGTTCGCCGGATGGTACTGAGTGACGGCAGTATGGTGCGTCTCCGGGCGGGCACGATCCTCCTGGGGGAGGGTGACAGCGCGGGTAGCCATCGACTCGTCATTCCACGGGGTACGTTCGCCGAAGTCGGTACCGGCCAGAGCAGTGCGTACGGCGGACTCAATAGGGGCAGGGACTTCGAAGTCCGGAATATCTAGCTGCTCCGCAGTGTCCTCCACGGCCTGCAGGAACTCGCTGCCATCCTGGAAACGTTGGGTGGGGTCGCGGTGGCACGCACGCAGAACGAGCTCGTCGATCTCCGGTGGAATGTCGGGCATCAACGTGCTGGGAGCGGGCACCGGACGGTTGATACGCGCCATGGCGGTTTCCAGCGGGGAAGCACCCTTGAAAGGAGTGCGGCCAGTCAGCAGTTCGAACAGCAGGATGCCTGCTGAGTACACGTCACTGGCTTGGGTGAGGTTTTCGCCGCGCACTTGCTCAGGGGAAAGATAACCGACGGTGCCGATGACCTGCCCGTTGACGGAGGTCGTTGCGTTCGTGGCATCACCCATCGCGTTATCGATGGCGCGCACGAGGCCGAAGTCCGCGAGCTTTACCTGGTGCTGATCGCTGATCAGCACATTATCCGGTTTGATGTCGCGGTGAATCATCCCTTTGGCGTGTGCGATGGCTAGGGCGTTGAGCATGGGTTGCATCACGGCGATGGCGGCATGCGGGGGCATAGGGCCGCGTTCCTTCAACAATTCGCGCAGGGAGCCGCCTTCGACCAGCTCCATGACGAGGAAAACATAGTCCTCGTCCACACCTTGGTCGAAGACGTTTACGAGTGTTGGGTGGTTGAGTTTCGCTACTGCGCGAGCCTCACGTTCGAAGCGAGTACGGAAGGCGGGTTCGCGGGCGAGCGCTGGATCCATTACCTTGACCGCGACTTCTCGGTCCAGGCGGGTATCGACCGCCGCATAGACTGTGGACATGCCACCGCGGGCGATCTGGGCGCCGATGCGGTAGCGCCACTCCAGCAGGTCTCCCGGATGTAGCTCGCTCACGTCTAGTTTCAGCCTCGTTTTCTCAGCAGTCGTATCTCTTGAGAAGAGATGATTATGAGGGGTGTTTTTGTTCCCCGTGCGTTCAGAGTTACGCAATGATTCTAGTGGTACTCGTGTCATTATACGTTTAGCCAGGTTCGTGCCCTACTCGTTTCTTTTTGACGCCCACGCGCTACAGTGGCGACCGTGAGTAAACAAAACAAGCACGCAGTAGATCACGGCATTTCCGCACACGTGGAGGGCGAGGCTTCAGGACGCATCCTCGACGAGTCGGTGGGTGGAGTTCCTGCAGGTGAAGAGGTTCTGACTCTTCCCGATGCCGCGGAACGAATGAACTTGGTAATCACCAAGGTCATGGACATGCTGAACAAGAAGCAACTGCTGGCTATTCAGGTTGACGGCATCCGACACATTCCCGCGCGTTTCCTCGGCGAAGGCGGTCAACTCAACCGGTTCGTTCCCGGTGCGATCGCTTTGCTCAGCGATGGTGGCTATTCGGATGTGGAGATCCTGGACTACCTGTTTACTGAGGATGATTCTCTGCCCGGGCGTCCGGTTGATGCCCTGCACGGTCACCTTGCCCGCGAGGTGATGCGCCGCGCTCAGGCGATGGCGATTCTGTAGCATGCTTCTGCGGCCGCTGCTGCCGTGGATCCCATAGGCACGCGGCGACGATCCAGGCGAAAACAACTGCAAAGGCGAGCACCCACCACAGAGCGTAGAGGCGGTTATTTCCTCCGCCGTCGAACATGAAGGTGACCCACATGCAGAACACACTGGTGAGATAGATCGTCATTCGCGATTGGCTAGCCAGGAATATCAGCGACAGGGGAGCTGTGTAGTACCACGGCAGCGTCACCGTGTTGAAAACACAGGTGATGGCGTAGGCCACAGCCATGCCGGTGAACGCAGTATGCTCATCGTGCCGGAATAACCACCACGCAATGACGAGCCCCACGAGCATGAGGGCACTGCTCACCGGGCGGATGGCATCCACCAGAACGTTAAACGTCAGATCGTCGTTGATACGCGAAAGGAAAGGTTCAAGTGTGGAAGCAATAAAGGAAGGCAGCGCCAGGGGGTTGATGACCTTAGAGTTACCCGTGACCTCCGTGACCCAGCCCCATGTCTGCTGAGTTGCGACTGTAATCAGCGCCAACACCCCAATGCATGTGGCTGCGCTGGCCAGACCCGTCCAGATCAGGGTTCCGAAACGCCGCCAAGTGTCTGCTAACCCTAGCCAACGGCGCTTGCCCTCTGTATAGGGGAGCGGACCAGCGATACGGGCGACCATTATCCATACAACGAAAGGCAACGCAATAAACGCCGTTGCCTTCAACGCCGCAGCTACACCGATTAGCGCGGCAGCCGCCAGGCCACCGGGGACGGGATGGAGCCTCATTGCGCAAAGACATCCCACCAAGATCAACGCCATCATGAGGTTTTCCGTATGCATGCCACCGATCAAGTGCAGGACGCTAAGGGGGTTAAAAACCCCCAGCCACATAGCCACGTCGGGACGCACACCAAGGTGGGTAGCCAGCTGCGCCACGGCCCAGGCCATTACTAGCACTGATGCGATGGAAACCAGTTTGAAAGCAAGGATGCCGGCAGTGATGTTATCGCCGGTGATCGATGTGATCGCTCGACCGAGCCCCATATGCAGCGGGCCATAAGGGGTTGTGGTGTTTCGCCAATCGGCGCTGACCTCGAACAACAGTGGGCCTGGGTTGGCGGCAGCACCTACCTCGTACGCATTAAACCCATCGCGGGCCAGGGTGCCCTGCATCAGATAAGAGTAAATGTCGCGAGACATTAACGGCCCTGCTAGCGCTAGGGGGCCGATCCATGCGGCGATAGCTGATCGGCGCAGGGTGGCGCCGTGAATCAGAATATGTCGGCCAATAATGATCCAGCTGAGGACCATTGCCAACAGGGCGAACCACATCACCACCGTCATCATGCCTGCGGCATGGCCGAAAGTGAACGAGCTAAGCCCGATGACCTGCATAATGCCGCCTCGGGCACGCACGGCGCCGACGCTGTGGGAGGTGATCGTCAAGACGATGCTGCCAATGAGTCCCATCCATATCGCGCGACTGTAGCTAGTCGATTGCAGTCGGGTGCGAGCCTTTTTTAGAAACGCCTCACCGGCCGTCACAACACACCACCGCCGGTAATACGACGGGCGGCCAACGCTCCAGAGAGGATTACGGTCGGCACGCCCACCCCCGGGGTAGTAGAGGATCCAGCAAGCACTAGATTGTCCACTCCGAATGCGCGGGCATTACGGGGACGGAAGGGCCCGGTCTGGGTAAAGGAGTGCGCCAATGCGAAGGGGCTGCCAGCGCCGAAGCCGTGATCCGCCTGCCATGTTGCCGGCGTTTCCATCCGTGCGACACTGAAGTTCTCGGTGATGCCGGAGTATCCGCGGGACTCCAAGACCCTTAAGAGCTCCTGGACATAGGGTTCGGTGATGTTGTGCCAGTCGATATCCGCGGAGCGCAGGTTCGGCGCCGGAGCGAGAATGCTCAAGGGTTCGAATGTGTCCGTGCTTGGAGACGTGGCGTCGCCACCAAAGGCGCGTTCGGGCACCGTGCGTGCCGGACGGGTGAGCAGCAGTGAAGGATCGCTCATCAGCGACCCCCGACCGTGAGTGGCCGTAATCTCGCGGAAGGTTTCGTCCCATGCCGCGCCGAAACTAATGGTGTGATGGCTTTGGGAATCCCACGCGCCGGAAACGGCCGTGGGGATGGTTCCGTGGATTACGACGGCCGAAGGGGACCAGCGCAGTGGCGCTGCCTTGCGCCACAACCGGCGGACAAAGGAACGAGACACCAGCCCACTCGTGCGCCCCGACTGTGTCAGCAGATTGCCGATCACCGGAAGGTCGGGGGTTGCCACGACAGCATCGCAGGGGATGTGTTCGCCGGTGCGGGTGCGTACACCGGTAATCAGATCCTCGGAGAAGTCCACGTGCTCGACGGGGTCTGAGGTGATGATTCGGCCACCCGCAGCGCGCACAGCGGCGGCCATGACCTCGGGAACCTCGCTCATGGAGAAGCTGGGGTAGAACACGCCCATGGAGGTATCCATGTGCGAGATCACGGTGTAGACGGCGCGCGCGTTCTTCGGTGCCACACCCGCGTACAGGGCTTGGAAGGTAAAGAGCCGCTGTAGCTCGGTATCGGGGAGGTGCCGTGCCGTGGTCTTGCCGAGGCTGCCGAAGGCGCCGAGGGAGCCCAAGTGGCTGAGGTCCGACGCCGCAGCGGGCGTGGAAAACAAATCCAGCGCACCGTCGAAGTCCGCGGCCAAGAAGTTCTCGAAGCTGGCGCTGAAGACATCCTGGGACCACTGGCGGTGGTGAAGGTAGCCGGCTGCAAGCTTGTCCGCCGCCGCTTTATCCAGACCTTTGGATGCTGCGAAACGGCGTATCTCTGCCACCATCGCGTCGCGTCCAGCGAAAACCTCGGCGTGACGTCCACTGGCGAATTGCGCATGATAGGCCGGTGCGAGTCGCCGTGGCGCCCATGGATGCTCCAAACCCAGCTGCTTGGCAGAAGAATCAGAGCGTAGGTCGATGTCGACGGAAGCTACCGCGGATTCGATCAGGCTGGGCATTGTCAAAACGGTAGCGCCTGTATCGGCGATGTAGTCTCCGTGTGCACTGGTGAGTTGCTCGCTGCGGCAGCGTCCACCGACGGTATTGGAAGCCTCAATGACTGTGACATCCCGTCCTGCGGAGAGCAGGCGCAGTGCGGCGGAGAGTCCCGCTAGACCTGCGCCAATTACAACGACGCGCTCGCCATTGCCTGGCAGTCGTCGGCGCAATGTGGGGCGCGTCATTGGCACCAAAGGGCTCGGTAGGCTCAGGTGTCGCCGCCCATCGGCGGAGCGAGTGGATAGCTTCATTTAAAACCTCCGGTGCGTTAGTTTATCCGCCAAGGCAGTCAGTTCTGTGGTGATGTCTGTACCCAAGCCGCCGGATTTTAGAGATTCGATGGCTCTTTGAGTACGTGCTTCGATGAGAGCCTCTACCTCGGATTGTGCGCCAGTGTCGTGGATGATGTCCCGCAGACGCTCGATGTCGGCCTCCGACGATTCCACGCCTTGTCCCAGCCCCTCTCGAAGGGCAGCGACCTGGGCTGCGCTACCTCGGCGCAACGCCTCGTTGATGAGTGTCGTACGTTTGCCCGTGCGTAGGTCGTCGCCAGATGGTTTGCCTGTGACTTCCGGGTCGCCGAAGACACCCAATTGGTCATCTCGTAATTGGAAGGCCTCGCCGATGTCCTGACCCACCCCGCGGAGCATGGTTTGAGTTTGTTCATTGGCTCCCGCCAGCGCAGCTCCGATGTGTAGCGGTCGGGCCACGGTGTAGGAGGCGGTCTTGTACTTAATGACGGCGAAGGAGTCTGCAACATCCTCGCTACCGTTTGCCTCGACGGCAATGTCCAAAATCTGGCCGGCAATAACTTCAGTGCGCATCGCGCGCCACGCGGGGCGGGCTCGACGCAATGCGGTATCGCTGAGACCCGAATCGTTGTACAGATCGTCTGCCCAGGCAAAAGCGAGATCGCCGAGGAGGATAGCTTGGCTTATCCCATAGTGCTCAGAAGAGCCCAACCAACCGCGTTCGCGGTGCTTGCCCTCGAAGGTGCGATGGGCAGTGGGGAAGCCGCGCCGGGTATCAGAGCGGTCGATAATGTCATCGTGAATCAGCGCACAGGCCTGGATGAATTCGAAAGCGGACAGCGCATTGAGTACGGAGTGGGGGGTGAAGTTGGTGGTGAGGGACGAGGTGGCGTCATTTTCCTTTTCACAAAGAGCCTCCAGCGACCCGCCGCCGCCTTCGAGCGCCGCGCGGATACCTGCCCAGGCGAAAGTCGGACGCACGCGCTTACCACCGTTGACGATAAAGTCCCGAAGTACCGTGATGGCACCGCTGACGAGGGGATTGATATGAGAAAACTCCTCGTGCGAGTGGTTCAAATACTCAACTAGCTGGGCATCGACGGCGGCTTTGACCGCGGACAGTGGGGAATCGAGGCGCCAGGGGTGTGCTGCCTGCTCATCGGTACTCATGGTTTTCCATTCTAAGCGGTTGGGCGTCAAGTGCGAAGAACGCTTGTATGGCGGGGCGTGGGGGTGAGCGAGTATCGAATTTAGGCGAATTATTGCCAATGTCTTGAAATGGACAGCTCTGTCTATATGATCTTTGGGTATGGCTAGTATCCGCAGGCAGGTTGCCGTATCCCAGTCACTTTCCCTCCATACGCCGGGGCGTGTACCGTTCTCTGTCGAGTTCATGCCGCCGCGCGATGACGCTGCCGAGGAGCGGCTCTGGAATGCAGCGGAAGCTTTCCACGATCTGGGTGTGAGCTTCGTATCCGTGACCTATGGCGCCGGCGGAAGCACCCGCGAGCGCACTCTGCGCGTTGCCGAGCGACTGGGCACCAAGCCGCTGACCACTCTGGTGCATATGACGCTGGTGCAGCACACACAGGAAGAGCTGCGGGAGATGCTACGCACCTATGCATCGCTGGGGCTGACCAACCTGCTGGCTCTGCGCGGCGACCCGCCGGGCGACCCTAACGCTGAATGGGTGGCTACACCGGGTGGTTTAAATTACGCCAGCGAGTTGATCGACATGATTCGTGATATGCCCGAATGTGCGGACTTTGACATCGGCATCGCCAGCTTTCCGGAAGGTCACTACCGCACCGGATCGCTAGAGCAAGATACCGAATACACCTTGGCGAAACTTCGCGCCGGGGCACAGTATTCCATTACGCAGATGTTCTTTGATGTGGATCATTACCTGCGTCTGCGTGACCGGTTGGCCAAGGCGGACCCGGAACATGGGCAGAAGCCGATCATCCCGGGGCTTATGCCGATTACGTCGCTACGTAGCGTGCGGCGCCAAATGGAGCTGGCGGGTGCTGCTCTGCCATCGGAATTGGAGAAGCGTCTACTCGATGCGGCTGCAGGGGATGAGGTGGCTAACCGTGATGCCATTCGCGAGGTGGGCATCGAGGTGACCACCGAGATGGCGGAGCGCCTGATTGCCGAAGGCGTGCCAGATCTGCACTTCATGACGATGAATAACGTGCGGGCTACGCAGGAAGTTCTGCACAACTTGGGAATGGCGCCAGCATGGGGGCAGGGGCTCGGGCACGACATGGTTCGCTAGGTACCTCGGTAGTGGAGTCGCGAGGTGCCCAGCAGTGGCTCTGTATTGGTATTGGTGAGCTATTGGTGAGTTAGTTGCGCGTTCGCTGCAGGATGCCGAATGGTCGCGGATCTGCAGGGAACTTGAAGTTTCGTAGCACATCGGTGAACCCGGCTCGGCGATAAAGCTGCCAGGCGGCATTTGCTTCACCTTCTACCTCCGGGGTGGAGAGCATTACTGTACTCTGCGGCGTTCGCTGGAGGAGGTCGTTGAGGATTTTGGTGCCGACGCCCTCACCCTGCGCTGGGGGCAGGACATGTATCTCGGAGAGCTCTGCGTAGGTATGCAGTATGCGGGACACCTCTGTGCGGGAGTATCCGTTAAGAACCAGGCCGCGTGCGACCTGCCGATACCACCATGTGTGCGGGGAGCCGCGAAAGGTGAAGCCGATTCCGACGCAACGCTGGCGTGAATTGTCGGGATCTGGGGCCTCGTCAACGTGGTGTAGGAGCGCCATGGTGCAGGTGAAGTCCGGCTGGGAGGCGTTGTAGAACCACAGGGATTTGCGCTGTGGATGGGTCTCTTTGGGGTAGTTCATTGCGGCGAGGTGAATGTCGATGAGCTCGTCGAGCCGCGCAATGAACTGACGGTTGTTGGCAGGGATGATGGACACGCGCAGGGAGGAATCGTCGGGAGTTGGCTGGGAGTACGTGTCCTGGGGCATGGAAACAATAGTGCCACCTTCTGGCGGAATGAACTCAAAAATAGTTAATAAGACATATGTTCGAATATGGTAGGCTTGGTGCTCAGTGATGTCTCGGGCGCTTTCTAATGTGAGACCCAAACCTTGCATAGAACAGCGACTGAGCAAACTAGGGGATGAGAATGATGGCCGTACAGGAAAAGCAGATAGGAGCCCGGGGTAGGTACAGTCGCTCCCTGGGTGCGAGGGGGTTCCTGGACGAGGCAGAGCGACAGCTGGCACTGTCGCGAGCGGAACTTCGCGAGCCAGAGGCGATCGTATATGCCTACCGCGCCGGGCTGAGGGCGGCAGGGGCGTTGATTGAATGGGAGATGGCCTCGCGGAAGCGTCGCCCTTCCGGGAGTGCGTGGGCAAAGCTGAGGGTGCTTCGCCCGGACCTTGAAGAATGGGCTGAAACCTTTGAAGCGCATGCCCGAGTGGCGAGCCGGGCTGGCTTGGGGCTTAGCCAGGGAATACCTGCGGATTCCCGGGGCGTGATTTACCGCGATGCTTGTGATCTAGTGGACCTAGCACGAGCGGCGGTGGATTACCTGCCAAAGGTGGCTTAGAGCTTCTCAAACAATGCACATCATTGTTTGAAAACCGCAGGTTGATGTAGGGTGGGTGGGGTAAACACGGGTGGAGCGCACCCGGGCTGGAAACTTTTTCTGCGGGTTGTCCGTTGGAAGAAGTAGCCGCAAAGAATTGGGAGGTCGCGATGGCTCTATCAGAGCAAGAGCAGAGGATGCTCGCGGAGATCGAACAGGCGCTGATTGCTGAGGATCCGCGCCTGGCGAAGCAGGCTTCCACCAATGGCGAGCGGACAATGAACTTCAACATCCGTTCTATCGCGCTCATTGTTCTCGGGCTCACGGTGATGGTTGGTGGCATTGCAGCCTCTCAACTGTCGCTGTGGTTCGTGGCTCTAAGTGTCCTCGGATTTTTGATCATGTTCGGTGGTGGCTTGCTGGCTTTCCAGCCGAATGAGGATCCGGAGGCTGCAGCTATCAAGCGTTCCAAGGCGGGAAAGCCCCGCAAGGCACGTGCCCTGAAGGGAACGTCCGGTGGCGGGCTCGGCGATCGGATGGAAGATAGCTTCCGCCGTCGCTTTGAGCGCTAAAACGTTACGGAACAAGAAAACCACCGCCTCCCAGCCGGGAGGACGGTGGTTTTTAGTTTGCGGCTAGGGCTAGTTTCACCCTTGAGTCAGGGGACTTCTACTTCTTCGGGGATTTACCGTGGCGCGATGTGGGAATTATTGGGGTCATCGGGTTTGGGTCAGCAGAACCTCATCCAGCACGCTGGCATTTTCGATCTCTAGGGGTGGGCGAATGCCCCGAAGTTGCCGGTTGTGTAGCGCATGTCGCATCCTCTTGGTCGGTATCGAACTTGCTACATAATTCAGGCTAGACCTCAAAAGGTAAATCTTATTTTTGGTGTGCGAGTTGGGTGTGGTCACCCCACTTTCCCCCACTTTGAATATTCTATGCATAGTCATTCGGGGTGAAGGATGGTCGTGTGTAAGGGGGAAACGCTGTCTACCTGTGCTAAACCGGTGCTTTTAGTGGGGGGCTCGGGGTGGGGGAGAGTGTGGTGTCGTAATAAAGAAGAGGGGGGATGTAAAGATCGTGCGTTGGTTGTGAAGGTGTGCTTTATGGCTAGAGTGCTGGTTGGGGACACTTTGAGAAAGAAGTGGCGAGAAAAAAGGGCACACATAAGCTCGTGTTGTAGAGATTGTGGGGAGGAGTGGGGTAAAGTGGGGATCGTTGGGGCGAAGCTGTGCCAACAAGTCCAAACTTCATAGAGAAACCGATGGTCAGGGTGATTTTTACCCTTGATTCACAACGGACACGGCAAAGCAAGGCGCAAGATCATTCATAGAAAGGGGCCGATGACATGTTTTTCGGCACCTTTACGCCGAAGCTCGACGACAAGGGTCGATTGACCCTGCCGGCGAAGTTTCGCGAAGAACTTGCGGACGGCTTGATGGTTGTGAAAGGGCAGGATCGCAGCCTGGCTGTATATCCCAAGGCTGAATTCCTTGTGCGGGCAAAGAAGGCTGCTGAGGCTTCGCGCACCAACCCGAAGGCTCGCGCATTCGTGCGAAACCTTGCTGCCAGCGCCGATGAGCAGGCGCTGGATTCGCAGGGGAGGATTTCGGTTTCGGCGTTGCACCGTAACTACGCGGGGCTCTCGAAGGAGTGCGTAGTAATCGGCAATGTCGACTTCATTGAGATTTGGGATGCCGCGAGCTGGGAAGAATACAGCGCTGAGCACGAAGAGGATTTCTCGGACGGCGACGACGAAGTGCTGGCTTCCTTCCTCTAGAAGCGCGTGGAACGACAACGCAAGACGACAAATTAATAGTGGACAACAGAGTGTGCGCAGGCCCTTACCTGCGTGGACGACGCGGAACCTTGACGTACTTCCCCGATGTCAAGCCCGCACCCACGCAGGTGAGGCCCTGTTCGCACTCTTTTAACTTTTGAGTCACATAAGTATCTATGTGGCTCATGAAATACAAAGAGCCCCAGTTTGGGGATAGGAATCTAGAGATAACGCAGCTAGGGAAGGAGGGAAAGCTAATGACCGACGGGCAGGCACAGCCGGCCAAGCCGCACAACGAGCACGGCCATATTCCAGTCATGCGCGACCGCATGGTTGAGCTTGTCGGGTTGGGTGTGCACAGTGCCCAGGCGCCGGAACGCCCCCTAATCGTAGACGGCACCCTCGGTGCTGGTGGGCACAGCGAAGCTTTTCTCGACGCCTTTCCGCACGCCATCGTGGTGGGGCTAGACCGTGATCCCAATGCGCTCGCAGAGGCGAATGAACGTCTGGCAGGCTACGGCGATCGCTTCGTTTCCTATCAGACACGCTTTGACGGAGTGACCGACGCGCTTGAAGACCTCATGGATCAAGGGGCAATTCCTTCCAGTGTGCGTGAGAGTGGAATTTCTGGTTTCCTCTTCGACCTGGGCGTCTCCTCCATGCAGCTCGATCAACCGGAGCGCGGATTCGCCTATGCAGTCGATGCGCCGCTGGACATGCGCATGGATCCCAGCAGCCCTCTGACTGCTGCCGACATTCTGAATACCTACAGCCACGGCGAGATTGCTCGCATTCTCAAGACCTATGGCGATGAAAGGTTCGCAGGGAAGATCGCTTCCGCCGTTGTGCGTGAGCGGGAGAAGCAACCTTTCGACAGCTCCGCACGGCTTGTTGAGTTGCTCTATGCCACGATCCCGGCGGCGTCTCGTCGAACGGGTGGACACCCGGCCAAGCGCACATTCCAAGCACTCCGCGTTGAGGTTAACGCAGAACTCGAATCCCTAGAGAAGCTGATTCCCGAGATTTCCCGTTGGCTCCACGTCGGCGGCGTAGGCGTGTTTATGAGCTACCAATCGCTGGAAGACAAGATCGTCAAGAAGGAATTGGTGCAGCTCAGCAGCTCGAAGACGCCCCCTGGGCTGCCTATGGAACTGCCCGGGATGGAAGCCGAATTTGAGTTACGCACGCGGGGAGCCGAGAAAGCAAGCGAAGCAGAAATCGAGCAGAACTCTCGTGCAGCACCTGTGAGGGTAAGAGCCTTCAGCAGGGTCAACGACAGAGGAAAAACCACATTTCCGCTGGACACGCCCAGTTAGCTAAGCAAAACCCCGAAACATCACTGATAGAAACAAATCCGAACCTCCGAACCTTCGGAAGGAAACACATGACCGCACCAGGCACCATCAACACTCGCCGCCAGCGCACTGACCGCGACCACACCACCTCCGCCGGTCGCGTCGTTACCGACCGCTCCTACGCTGGAAACCGTCCAGAGCGCTCCGGCCAACGCGTCGCCGCCCCGGCCCATCGCCGTAGTGATTGGGGCGCTGCCCGCACGGATCGTGCTCAGCGCACGAGCACAGTGGATCGCAGTGCGCGTCGTTTTGGTGGTAGCCGAGTTGGCTCGCGCCAGCAGGTATCCGTTCGTGGCCGCCGCATCATTGCCCTGGAACGCGGCAATCCGCAGCTGACTCGTCGTATCGCCCTAGCGGTCGCTGTGTTCATCATCGGTGTTGTCTCCGTCATGGCGCTGTCCGCTGCAACCACAAAGCAGTCTTTCCAGATCTCCGAGGCGCAAAAGCACAGCACAACTCTGGAAAACGAAATTGAGAGCCTGAACCGCGATGTAAATAACGCAAAATCCTCTGCGAACATCGCTAAGGAGGCCAGCGAACTGGGCATGGTCACCCCGAAGCAGTCCGGCATCCTGGAAGATCGCAACGGCAAGATTAAGGAAACCCGTCCCGCTGATGCAGAGCGTGGCAAGGACGTTGTGGACGTCAACGGCAATGCCAAGCGCCGAGGTGCTACCAGTGACCCAGAGAAGACCAACCGGGTTGAAGGGCTGCACCCGAACAACCCGATTGTGGCAGGCGATCGCGCTCCGGACGTGAATGCCAGTGCGCCGGGGAATGCGCAGGCAAATGGTGGTCTGCCTTATTCCGGTGGCACGGCAGGGCAAACACCAGGGCAAGCAGCTGCTCCTGCTCCGGCGGCTCCAGCTCCAGCTCCGGCCCCTGCCCCTGCCCCTGCCCCTGCGCCTGCCCAGGCGCAGCGATAAGCGTCAGGGGCCAGACCAGCTTTCCCGCGCGGTTCACAAGCGAGAAGGATCGGTGCGAAAACTTCAGACACGCCGGGAGCAACCCCGGCCTGTTTTCGTATTTGTGGGGACAATAGCCAAGAGTGATTAGAAAGGAGGACAACCACGTGTCGAAAAGTAACGACCGCCGCTCCCCGCGGACGGTTGAAGGTAACTCGTGGTTGATCTTGGATACCTCCTTCGGGCGCTTTAACAAACGCGTCCGTCTTGTGTTCCTTGTTATCTTCTTGACGGTTTTCGCACTTATCCTGCGTTTGGTCTGGGTGCAGCTGGTCGCGAGCCCGTCTTTGTCCACACAGGCACAGTTGCAGCGCACCTCAGTCGTCGCCGAGCCGGCCCTGCGCGGCGGGATCACTGACCGCAACGGCCAGATATTGGCTTACACAATGGATGCCCGCAGCTTGTCAGTGCACCCGAAGAAGCTCGAGTCGTTCATGCAGGAGCGTCATGAACTAGACCCCGAGAACGTGCCGGAGCCAAAGAAGCGCATCGAGGATATCGCCAAGCGCCTGCCGGAGATGATCAACAAAGAAGGCGATGACATCGAGGAAGATGACATCCGTGACAAGCTGAAGAGCGATAAGGACTATGAGGTACTGGTTCGAAACGTCGATCCGGATGTCGCCGAGAAGGTCGCTGAGGAATTCCCCGAGATCACTGCCGAGCGTCAAGATCTGCGTCAGTACCCCAACGGTGCGGTCGCACAAAACATGATCGGCAAGATCAGCACTGATAATCAGGGGCAGTTCGGCCTCGAGCTTTCCCAGGACGCTCGATTGCAGGGGATCAACGGCTCCCGCACTGTAGACGTCGCAGGTGACGGCTACCTGATTCCGGGATCCACCCGTGACGTGCATCCCGCTGTCGATGGTGATTCCTACGAGCTGACCATCGACCTTGACGCGCAGACCTATATGCAGCAGGCATTGCAGCAGGCACGGGAGAAGTCCGGAGCCAAGTCTGCCTCCGCCGTCGTATTGGACTCCAAGACCGGCGAGATTGTTGCCATGGGATCCAGCGATTCGATTGATCCCAACGGTGACATCGAAAAGCAACTGAAGCGTAAGAAGGTCTTTGGCGACCGCCCTACGGCAGATTCCTTTGAACCCGGCTCCGTCGCCAAGATCATGACTGCCGCCGCTGCGATCCAAGAGGGCAAAACGACCCCGGACGAGGTACTTAAGATTCCTGGCAGCATCGACATGGCCGGTGTAACGGTGAAGGACGCCTGGGAACACGGAGAGGTTCCGTACACCACCACCGGTGTTTTTGGTAAGTCGTCTAACGTCGGCACCCTCATGCTTGCGCAGCGGGTAGGCGAGGAGAAGATGTACGACTACTTCCGCAAGTTCGGCGTGGGCCAGGCAGCGGGAGTGGGGTTGCCCTATGAGGTGAGCGGCTACATGCCGGAGCTCAACCAGTGGTCTGGCGGCACCTTCGCCAATCTCCCGATCGGCCAGGGTATGTCGATGAACCTGCTGCAAATGACGAGCATCTACCAGGCGCTGGCAAACGACGGCGTGCGCGTGGAGCCACGATTGATCAAGAAGATCACATCCTCCAACGGCGCTGAGCTGCCCACCGACCCGGCTAAGGAAACTCGGGTAGTCTCCCCGGAGACTGCCCGGACGACCGTTGACATGTTCCGCGCAGTAACCCAAAAGGACGAGACGGGAGTCCAGCAGGGTAGCGGTGCTCCGGCAGCTATTGATGGCTACCAGGTTTCCGGCAAGACAGGTACCGCCCAGCAAATCGACCCGGATTCCGGAGCCTATTCAAATTCTTCCTATTGGATTAACTTTGCGGGTATAGCCCCTGCTGATAAACCTCGCTTCGTCGTGGGAATCATGCTGGACAATCCGCAGCGCGGAACCGACGGCGGCGCGGGCGGAACCGCGGCACCGCTGTTCCACGACATCATGGCGTGGATGCTGGATCACTACAACGTTTCCCCATCTGAAAAGCCCGGACCGAAGTTGATGCTGGAGGCAAATCAATGACATCTGTAAAACGTCTCGCCGAAATCTGCGGTGGTACCCTCACAGGACCCTGGCAAGGCGTGGAGGTTACATCGGCAGCAATCGGCTCGCGAGATGTACAACCGGGCGGGCTCTTCTGCGCAGTTCCAGGGCAGAAGGTACATGGAGCGACCTTCGCCGCGGATAGCAATGCCGTAGCCGTGCTTACTGACGCCGCGGGCCAGCGGATTATTGAAGACGCCCCCACTCCACTTCCGTGCATTGTTGTCGATGATGTACGCGAATGGATGGGTCCGGTTTCCGCAGAGATTTATGGCCACCCGGCGCGTCAGCTGAAGACCATTGGCATCACCGGCACTTCCGGCAAGACAACTACCAGCTACCTCGTCGAAAAGGCTTTGCTGGATTCAGGGCTGAAGGTAGGCCTGATTGGCACGACGGGCACCCGCATTAACGGCAAGCCAATTCCAACTTCGCTGACCACCCCGGAGGCGCCGACCCTCCAGGCGCTGCTGGCGCGCATGGTTGCAGAGGGAGCCACGCACCTGGTCATGGAGGTATCCAGCCACGCATTGCAGCTGGGGCGTGTACGTGGCCTGCATTTTGACGTGGCGGCGTTTACAAACCTCAGCCAAGACCACCTGGATTTCCACCCGACGATGGAGGACTACTTCCAAGCCAAGGCATTGCTTTTCGAGCGAGCGGAGGATGGCCAGCAGCCTGGTACCGCAGTGATTTGCTGTGAAGATGAGTGGGGCGAGCGTATGCGCGACATCGCCGCTCAGTTCTCGTCCACAGTGGCGCTATATCCGCAGACGAAGAACGACTCCGCTGAGCGTCCGGAAGCAAACACCAACCCTGCATGGGCCATCACTTCCGCAGAGGTGTCAGCCAGCGGCCGTCAGCACATTGGGGTGGAGATCACCGGGGCCGAAAGCTCCCGCAAACTGAACTACAGCATCGGCATGGCCGGAGCCTTTAACCAAGCCAATAGCTTGGTTGCTTTGGCCTGTATTGAGGCCGTAACCGGGGAGACGCTCACATCTGAAAGCCCTGCAGTGCAGGCGCTGGCGGATGTGCAGGTGCCAGGTCGCATGCAACTTGTTGAAGCCGGCCAAGACTTCCTGGCCATGGTGGATTACGCACACAAGCCGGGGGCTGTACAGGCGGTGCTAAGTAGTCTCCACGACTACCTTCCTGACCCGCAAGCTCGCATCGGGATTGTCCTCGGTGCCGGTGGCAATCGTGACCACGAGAAGCGTCCCATTATGGGACGCATTGCCGCTGAGCTGGCAGACGCGGTGTTCGTGACGGATGATAATCCTCGAGACGAGGAGCCGTCTACGATCCGGGAAGCGATCTATGCAGGGGCGCGTGAGGGCGTCCTCAAAAAGAAAAAGCAGCAAGAAGACAAAGAGACAGTGTGCGAGATCGTGCCCGACCGGGCTGAGGCTATAGCTGCTGCCGTGAGCTGGGCACAGTCGGGCGATGCAGTGGTTATAGCAGGCAAGGGGCATGAGAAGGGCCAGCTCGTCGCGGGAGTTATGCACCCCTTCGACGATGTGGAGGAGTTGGCGAACGCCTTGGCTCAGCGGGCACAGGCACATTCAGAGCGCGAGGGTAGACAGAGCGAAAGTAGTGAGCAGCGATGATTGAACTAACAACACAACAGATCGCCGACGTGACGGGCGGGTCTCTCATCAACGGCGCGGACCCACAGGCCGTGGTAACCGGACCGGTGGAGTTCGACTCACGCAAGATCACCTCCGGGGCGATCTTTATGGCTCTGCCCGGTGCCAAGGCCGACGGCCACGACTTTGTGGACTCTGCGTTACGCAACGGCGCCGCCCTTCTAGTTGTAGGCCGGGGAGTGGAGCAGCCGGCGCTGTTGGCGGAACCTGTGCAGATGAATGAGCAGACCTCCAATGCGACCGCCTTCGAATTCGACGCAGAAGGCCACGGGGCCGCAGTGCTGGCAGCGGTCGACAAGCTGGCTCGATACAACACCGACGTTCTGGCCGCCGAAGAAGGAATGGTCGTTGTGGGAGTGACCGGCTCCGCAGGTAAGACGTCCACGAAGGACCTGATTGGTGCAGTACTACGGGAGGCGGGGGAGACCGTAGCCCCGCCCGGCAGTTTTAACAATGAGATTGGCCTACCGTACACCGCGTTGCGCGCGGAACGCGAGACGCGCTTCCTGGTCAGCGAAATGTCCGCTCGCGGTGTGGGACACATTCAGCATTTGACGACGGTCACGCCGCCGCGCGTGGGCGTGGTGCTGAATGTCGGCAGTGCCCACCTGGGTGAGTTCGGATCCCGCCAGGCTATCGCCCAAGCCAAGGGTGAGCTGGTAGAAGCTCTGCCACAGGCCGCAGACGGTGGCCTGGCCGTGCTGAACGCCGACGACGACAAGGTAGCGGCAATGGACAAGCGCACCGCAGCGCGCGTAGTGCGATTCTCCACCGAAGGAACCACAGGTGCCGCCGGAGTGCCGGCAGACTACTACGCCACCGACATCGAGCTGGATGCGGTAGCTCGGGCCAGCTTCCTTTTGCACCACCCGAAGGGTGAACCGGTGCGTGTGGAGTTGTCTGTTTTTGGCGCTCACCAGGTGTCCAATGCTCTCGCCGCCGCAGCGGTGGGCATCGAAATGGGTATTGACGCCGCACAGGTTGCGACTTCCCTGAGCTCCCATGTCGCTGCCAGCGTGAACCGCATGGACGTGCGCACGCGCACCTCTGACGGGGTGACCATTATCAACGACTCTTATAATGCCAACCCCGAGTCTATGCGCGCCGGCATCGACGCTTTGGCCTTCACAGCCAAGGGCCGCCCCGATGCGGAGAGCTGGGCTGTCTTGGGCCAGATGGGTGAGCTTGGTGATGATGCAAGTGACGAACACGCAGAGCTGGGCCGAGTGCTCGCTCAGCGGCGAATCGACCACGCCGTCATCGTGGGCAATGGTGTAAACCAGCACGCACTGGCCACTGCCGCCCGTGAAAGTGGAGTGGACACGCAGGTTGTCGAGAATATCGACGGCGCGGTGAACTACCTAGATACGAGTTTGAACTCGCAGGATGTGGTGCTGATTAAGGCATCGTATTCGGATGGACTGTGGGCCGTGGCAGAAGGACTGCTCATCGGCGAAGACCAAGGAGCTTAAAAGACCCATGTTGCAAATCTTTATCGCGGGTGCGGTTGCTTTCGTCGTGTCTGTTGCCCTGACACCCCTGTTGATCCGTTGGTTCTCCGCCGAAGGATTAGGCCAGGAGATCCGAGAAGAGGGGCCGAAATCCCACTTCAAGAAGCGCGGCACCCCGACCATGGGCGGAATCGCCGTCCTCGCTGGCATACTGTTCGGCTACTTGGTGGGCGTACTGGTGGGATTGGCTACCACTGGCGCAGGTCCAGGAGTAAGCGGATGGCTCGTGCTTGGGTTGACCCTAGCACTGGGCGGATTGGGCTTCGCCGATGACTACATCAAGCTAGTCAAGGGACGCAATCTGGGACTAAACGCTAAGGCTAAGCTGGTTGGCCAGCTGGCTACCGCAATTATTTTCGGCGTGCTGATTCTGCAGTTCCCGAATTCCCGTGGCCTCACTCCGGGTTCCACCCACCTCTCGGCCATCCGCGACATCGCTACATTCGATATCGCTATTGGTCCGGCCATCGTGGGCACCATCTTGTTCCTGATTTTTATCTACCTGGTCATTTCCGCTTGGTCCAATGCTGTGAACCTGACCGATGGTTTGGACGGCCTCGCCGGTGGCGTGACCGCAATGGTGATGGGAACCTATGTACTGATTACCTTCTGGCAGTTCCGTAATTCTTGTTCTGTGAGCGCGCAGGCGGCCTGCTATGCGGTACGTGATCCGCTGGATCTGTCGATGCTTGCTTCTGCCGGGCTGGGCGCTTGCCTGGGCTTCCTATGGTGGAACGCTGCACCGGCGAAGATTTTCATGGGCGACACTGGTTCTTTGGCACTGGGTGGTCTGGTGGCAGGTCTATCCATCACCACTCAGACGGAGTTGCTGATGATCCTGGTTGGCATCATCTTCGTTATTGAGGCCGCCTCCGTTGTTATTCAGGTGGTTTCCTTTAAGGCCACCGGTAAGCGCGTTTTCCGAATGGCACCGATTCACCACCACTTTGAGAACAAAGGCTGGGCCGAAACCACCGTGGTTATCCGCTTCTGGTTGCTCGCCGGGTTGGCTGCAATGTCCGGCTTCGCATTGTTCTACGCCGAGTGGTTGAACTCCGCCACTTGGTAGGACGCCCATCAATCAGTAGCTCACTATCAACAGCACATATTTAGCAATGTAAGAACCCGAAGGACAGGCAAAGCCGTGGAACCCACACACGCACTTCAACCCGCAGACGCCCTACACACCATGCGCACCGAGACGATCCTGGTCGCGGGGGCTGGCGTGGCCGGACGAGGCGTGATCTCCATGCTCTGTGCTCTCGGAGCCCGCCACGTCGTGGTCGCCGACGATAACGCACAGGTGCTTAGCCACATTGCCGAGGACGGCGATACCGAACTCCGTTTGCTGGGAGTAGCTGAAGCTACCGAATCGCTTGACCAGCTGGCTCCTCGAATGGTTGTGACCTCTCCGGGGTGGAAGCCCGAGTCCCCATTGCTGGTACGCGCCACAGACCTGGGCATTCCCGTGATAGGGGACATCGCCGCCGCTTGGCTGGCCGACCAGGCAGGGGCTTTCGGCGAGCCACGAACGTGGCTAGCCATTACCGGCACCAATGGCAAAACGACAACCACTGCCATGCTGACGTCCATGTTGGTTGCGGATGGGCGCGCAGCCCTTTCGGTCGGCAATATCGGAATCGCACCCGCGGCCGCGTTGGCTGCGCAGCACCGGGGTGCTCCGCGATCGGATGTCTTTGTCGCGGAAGTGTCCAGTTTCCAGCTGCACTGGGCTCCCATGTTTGTGCCCACAGTGGGTTGCATCCTCAACCTTGCCGAGGACCACCTGGATTGGCATGGAAGTTATGAAAACTATTGTGCAGACAAGGCGCAGGTCTTGACTGCAACGGATTCCATCCTGGCATTGGACGACGCCGACGTACTGTCCACTGCACAAGCCCGCCAGGTAGCGGCGTGCGGTGCCTACACGATTCACGATCCGGAACAGGCGGCGTCACCAGTAACGAAGGACATAGAGCGCATCGTCGGCGTGCGCAATGGACGGCTAGTCGAGGCGAACCTCGGCGATCCCAGCCAAATCACTGACCTGGCGCCGGCTCAAGGCATCAGCCCGCCCGGCCCCGCGGGACTGGCCGATGCTGCGGCCAGTGCGGCGATGGCACGTGCTGTAGGCGTGACGCCGGAGGCCATCCAAAACGCACTAGCTGGCTTCCAGGTGCAGGCCCACCGTGGTCAGGTTGTCCTGAAACACCGCGGGGTGACGTGGATCGATAATTCGAAGGCCACGAACCCACACGCCGCCGAAGCAGCCCTCCGCGGTCAGCACAACGTTATTTGGATTGCCGGCGGCCAGTTAAAGGGCGCGGCTGTTGACGGATTAATCCGTGCGATCGGCGGTGCTCTTAAAGCTGTCGTGGCTCTCGGCGTGGACCGGAAGGAACTCGCCGCCGAGGTCTCACGGCAGCTGCCGGAACTGCCGATCACCCTTATTGACGCCACCGATCCAGAGGAAGCAATGCGTGCCGTCGCCCGTGCCGCCCACGAGCTGGCAGAACCGGGGGACAGCGTGGTGCTGGCACCGGCGGCTGCGTCACTGGACATGTTTAGCGGGATGAGCCAGCGTGGCGACCTGTTTGCCCAATATGCCTTGGCTTATGCTGAGGCTGATTCATCCGGTCACACACAGCCTGACGATCCGGCAGCACACACGAAGCAGGAAAAGGGGTAGGTGTTTTTCCATGTCCACTCCGACATCCAATTCCAAGCGACGGCAAATCCCCGGCGCGGGGAAGCCCGCACAACGTAGCGCACAGGATCCACAGGCGCGCGAGAGCGTACAGCAGAAGGATGATCGAGCGAATAGCAATGAGCGTGGCTTCGCGTCTTTGCAGCGCAAAGTCTCCGCACAGCTGGCCACTCCGCAGCTGAATTACAAGGTGCTGATGGTCGTTACCGCCTGTCTGACCGTTTTGGGTCTGATCATGGTGCTGTCGTCCTCGATGGTGACCTCTTATGCAAGCGGCGCGAGTGTGTTCGGCGAGTTCATCAAGCAGGCCATGGTTGTGGTTATCGGCCTGGTGGTGATGTGGTTTGCACTGCGCATGCGCCCGGAGACAGTACGAAAGTACTCGCCGTCGTTGTTGGTGATCGCGATCTTGATGCTGATTGCCGTGCTTATCCCCGGCATCGGTGTTGGTGGTGACGAGGTCGGCTCGAATTCATGGATCCGCATTGGTCCCATCGGTGTGCAGCCCTCCGAGGTGGCCAAGCTGGCTCTAGCAGTGTGGGGAGCGGCGACTGTGAGCTACCGGGCGCGCGCAACGCAGCGCTTGAACACCGGGCTGGGTGCCTTCATTGCTATTAGCGCGGTGATCATGCTGCTGGTGTTGTTCCAAAAGGACCTGGGAATGATGTTCTCCGTTGGCATCGTGGTCGCCGCCTTGATGTTCTTTGCAGGAGTTGATAAACGGGTCTTCTTCACCATGCTGGGTAGCGTTGCATTGCTCGGAGTATTCGCGATTTCCCGCAAGAGCTTCCGTGGTGCACGTATCACGACATGGAAGGATGCTCTGACCCTGAATTTCGGCGACACTACGACACAGGGTGCGGCCTACCAGTCTCACCAGGGAATCCTTTCCCTTTCCGACGGCGGGCTTTTCGGCGCCGGTTTGGGGCAGTCCCGTGCCAAGTGGTTTTATCTGCCTGAGGCGAAGAACGACTTCATTTTCGCCATCGTTGGTGAAGAGCTGGGTCTGTTCGGCACGGTGATTGTAGTCATTCTGTTCGGAATGCTTGCGTTTTTCGGCACTCGTACGGCGTTGGCTCAGGCGGATCCTTTCCTCCGGCTATTGGCGGGCACGCTGACGATTGGTATTGCTGTGCAGGCGTTTTTCAACATGGGGTACGTCGTTGGCCTGCTGCCGGTGACCGGTATTCAATTGCCACTGATCTCCGCAGGTGGTTCCTCCGCGATCATCACTTTGCTTTCCATGGGGTTGCTGTGCAATTGTGCGCGCAATGAGCCGGAGACGATTTCTTCCATGCAGCACGAGGGACGCCCGCTGATCGACCGTATCCTTATGCTCCCGGAGCCCCGGGGGTATAAAGCCGGAGAACAGCGCCGTACAGAGCGTCGTGAGACGGCCTATAGCTATGGGGAACCAGTCACCCGTCAACGGGTTAGTGCAGGCCGCGGCAGCCAAGACGTGCGTCGGGAACGCGACCGGGTGGAGCGATCGATCCGCCGGGTCGGTGGGGAGTCCCGCTTGCGTGGCTACGATGGGGTACGAAGGCAGGATCTTCCCCCAACGGCTACTCCCAAACCAATGCCACGCAGCCGCAATCGGGCTGATAGTTCAGGGCAGGAGAGAGCCCGCAAGACCCGCAGAAATCTAGATAACCGACACAGGAGGCGCTAGCCCAGTGAACCCGAAGCCAGAAGCCGACCGGAAGCTATCAGTCGTCGTTGCCGGCGGCGGAACGGCAGGACACATTGAGCCCGCCATGGCCGTGGCAGAAGCGGTGCGCGCTCAGCGCCCCGATGCACGCATTACGGCGTTGGGAACCAGCCGCGGTTTGGAAACCACGCTGGTGCCCGCTCGCGGCTTTGATTTGAAGCTGATTCCACCAGTGCCGGTGCCCCGCAAACTGAACAAGGATCTAGCCACCCTGCCGCTGCGCCTGCGTAAAGCTCTCAAGGAAACCAAGCAGATCCTGCGGGAAGTGGAAGCTGATGTGGTGATCGGGTTCGGCGGTTATGTGTCCGCACCGGCATATCTGGCTGCACGCGCCCTCAAGATTCCCTTCTTCGTCCACGAGGCGAATGCCCGTGCGGGCGTAGCCAACAAATTGGGAGTAAAGCTGGGCGGTACGGGGCTGGCAGCAGTCGAAGATTCCGGTCTGGAGGCCGAGGTCGTAGGCATCCCGGTGCGTGACGCAGTTCTGAAAATGGATCGCAAGGCTTTACGGGCAGAGGCTCGGGAGTTCTTCGGCGTGGATGCAGAAGCACCGCTGCTGCTAGTCACCGGCGGATCCCAGGGCGCACGCAGCATCAACGAGGCCGTTGTGAGCGCAGCGAAGACTCTGCAGGACGCGGGCATTGGCGTGCTTCACGCGTATGGCAAGAAAAATACGGTGGAGCTGCCCAAGGAGGTCCAGGAAGGAAAGCCACCTTATGTAGCCGTTCCCTATATCGAACGAATGGACTTGGCGCTGGCCGCCGCCGATGCCATCCTGTGCCGTTCCGGTGCTATGACTGTCGCCGAAGTATCCGCAGTGGGCCTTCCAGGCATCTACGTGCCTTTGCCACATGGCAATGGCGAACAAGAGCTCAACGTTCGTCCGATCACTCACGCTGGCGGTGGAGTAATCATCAAGGACGCCGAACTTACCGAACATCGCGTCGCCCAGGAAGTTATCCCATTGTTGCGCGATGAGACCCGTTGGCAGGCCGCCAGCCTTGCCACCCTCGCAGCAGGGCACCGCGACGCGGCACAGAAAATTGCACAGAAGATTATCGCTGCCGCCTACAAGCGTTAGCGTTCTGACGAAGCCACACTTTCCCCCTCCCTTCTTAGAAAGGCACCTTCTTCCACGATGAGCGAGCAGCCCCAAACCACGGATCTCACACGCGTACACATGGTGGGTATCGGCGGAGCCGGAATGTCCGGCATTGCCCGCATTCTGCTGGATCGCGGCTACCAGGTCAGCGGTTCTGACATGAAGGAGTCACGCAGCATTCTGGCGCTGCGTGCAGCCGGGGCACAGATCCAGGTGGAGCATTCAGCGGATAACCTGCGCCTCCTAGGCGACCTGCCGTCCGTAGTCGTCACTTCTTTCGCAGCAATCCCGCAGGACAATCCGGAGCTCGTTGCCGCTCGCGAGTCGGGTATCCCGGTGCTTCGTCGATCCGATGTTCTGGCACTGTTGTTGCAGGATAGGCGTGCATTCCTACTAGCGGGCACGCATGGAAAGACCTCAACTACATCGATGGCCGTAGCCGCCTTGCAGTCCGCGGGACAGGATCCTTCTTTTGCCATTGGTGGGCAGCTGAACCGTGCGGGCACGAACGCACACCACGGCACGGGCGATATCTTCGTCGCCGAGGCGGATGAATCCGATGGCTCCTTCCTGTCCTACTCGCCAGAGGTGGCGGTCGTGACGAACATCGAACCCGATCACCTGGATTACTTCAAGACCGAACAGGCCTATCGCGAAGTCTTTGAAAAGTTCGCCCACCGCATTATTGAAGGTGGTTACTTGGTGGCCTGCCTTGACGATCCGGGGTCGGCTGCGCTCGCGGAGGGTTTGGTAGCTGCTGCGGCCGATGGCATGGATCTGCCCTTTACCGTTGTGGGATATGGCACGGCCGAAGCTTGTGACGCCCACTCTTCCGTTACCCCAGCGGCCATTATCGAAGCCACGGAGGTGACTGCCGAAGGGACTGTCTCTACGCTGCGACTGACTGAGGCCACCCCGGCTGCCGGAGAATACTCCCTGCGCGTGGCCATCCCCGGTATTCACATGGTGCTCAATGCCACGGCGGCGGGGCTGGGCAGCGTGCTGTTGGGAGCGGATATGGACAAGGTGTTTGCTGGTATTGCCGGTTTTGACGGTGTACGCCGTCGTTTCGAATACCACGGCACTCGTCGTGAGGTTGAGGTCTACGATGATTACGCCCACCACCCGACTGAGGTGGCGGCCGTTTTGTCGGCTGCGCGCCAGCGAGTGGAGGCTCGCGGCGGACGCATTGTGGCGGTTTTCCAGCCGCACTTGTTCTCCCGCACAATGAATTTCGCACAGGAGTTCGCCGACGCACTTTCTCTGGCTGATCAGGTGGTGCTGTTGGATATCTTCGGCGCTCGCGAGGAGCCCGTGGAGGGAGTCGATTCTCGCATCATCGGAGACAAGATCGACGCTTCCACCCAGTGGGTATTTGAACCTGATTTCTCCAGCGTGGCGGGCGTCGTTGCCGACCTAGCACAGCCTGGTGACATGGTTCTGACCATTGGTGCGGGAACCGTGACAATGCTGGCGGATGAGATTCTCCTGCAGCTGGACCGTGGTGATCGCGGGTGAGTAGGGCGTCCAGAATTACACGCGATAGCGCAGCGCGCGCCAAGGGCAAGAAGTTCCTGAAGAAGAATGGGGCGCCGAAGAAGCGCGTGCAGAAGATTATCGCGGGGCTGGTGGCGCTTATCGTGCTGCTGGGCGTGTTGATGTATGCGGTGCCGATCCTTAAAGTGGCGCAGATCGACGTGCAGGGTACGACTCATGCGGACGTGGAAGCGATTCGCGAGGCCAGCACCATTAATGCTGGCGATAACATGCTGCGCCTGGACATGGCCAGCGCCGCTAAGGGAGTTTCCAGTGTGGCGTGGGTGGAAAAGGTGACGGTGAAGCGTTCCTGGCCTACGACGGTCACGGTCGAGGTGACTGAGCACAATGCCGTGGGCTATGTGATGGACGGCGACACGCCGCATGTCGTGGACGAGAACGGGCAGGTGTTCCTAACGGGTGTGAAGCCCGAGGGTGCTTTGGAGTTTAAGAAAACCAAGCCGGACGATGCCCGCGCGATCGATTCAGCGTCCAAGGTTCTCCAGACTTTGTCCCCAGAACTGCGGGGCAAGTTGGAGGGGATCGAGGCTGGTTCAGCAGATAGCATCCGCCTGTTTTTCCCTAATCAGGTGGTGTATTGGGGTTCGTCCGACAGGGCGGATGAGAAGGCTGAAGCGACCCGTATCGTGCTGGGGCGTAAGGGAAATTGGAACGTTTCCAACCCCGCGATGCCCACCGTGAAGTAGGGCTGAAACCCCAGCTTAAGCCTTAAGTTGAACTTTAAGGATACGACACGCCACCAAAATGTGCGCCGCTAAATGCTTGACGGCTAGGAAGATGGACGCAACAGCAAACCGGCAAACCGCAAAGCACGAAAAATTCATTAGGAAGGCGGACAAGCACACATGACGAATCCTGGAAACCACCTCGCTGAGATCAAGGTGGTCGGCGTCGGCGGCGGCGGAGTAAACGCCGTCAACCGCATGATCGACGAGCAGCTGCAGGGCGTGGAGTTCATTGCGATCAACACCGACGCACAGGCATTGATGCTCACCGATGCGGATATCAAGCTGGATATCGGTCGAGAGGAGACCCGTGGCCTGGGCGCAGGTGCCAACCCGGAGGTGGGCCGCAAGTCTGCCGAGGATCACAAGGATCAGATCGAGGAGATCCTCGCCGGTGCCGACATGGTCTTCGTCACCGCCGGTGAGGGTGGCGGCACGGGTACGGGTGCTGCACCGGTCGTGGCCAATATTGCTAAGAAGCAGAATGCCCTGACTGTCGGTGTGGTTACCCGCCCCTTCGGCTTTGAAGGCCGTCGTCGCAGCAAGCAGGCAATGGAAGGCATCGAGGCCCTGCGCGAGGTATGCGATACCCTCATCGTCATCCCCAACGACTCCCTGCTAAAGATGTCCGAAGAGCAGCTGTCCATGATGGAGGCCTTCCGCAAGGCCGACGAGGTGTTGCTGAGCGGTGTTGAGGGCATCACCAAGCTGATCACCACCCCGGGTGTGATCAACGTGGACTTCGCCGACGTACGTTCCGTTATGACCGACGCGGGCTCCGCGCTGATGGGTATCGGTACCGCCCGTGGCGAACAGCGCGCCGTGAAGGCTACCCAGGCCGCCATCAACTCTCCGCTGCTGGAAAGCACCATGGAAGGTGCCAAGGGCGTGCTGCTGTCCTTCGCTGGTGGTTCGGATCTGGGTCTCCTGGAGGTCTCCCAGGCCGCGGATCTGGTGGAGGAGAAGGCCGACGAGGACGTCAACCTGATCTTCGGTACCATCATCGACGATCAGCTGGGCGACGAGGTGCGTGTGACCGTCATTGCTACCGGCTTCGACGATTCTCCGTCTGCACCTTCTGCTAACCAGCGTGCCGGTGCACACCGTGCGCCCGAGAATGCTGACGCGGGCGCTGCCCAGCCGACGAATCTGTTCGGCGGTCAGGAAGCACCACAGGCAGGCCAGAACTCCCAGTATGCAGTGCAGGGACAGCAGATCCCGGTACAGCAGGAACAGCAGGTTGATCCGGCTCAGCAGGCAGGCGCGCAGTCTAGCTTCGCGCAGCGTCGTGGCACCATGCCGCAGCCGACGCAGCAGGCACAGCCGAACCAGGGCGGCGGCTTGTTCACTACTGCTTCCCAGCAGCCTCAGAATCCGACCAACGCGAATGTTGACCTGTCGGAGGAAGAGGATGACCTGGATCTGCCGGACTTCAACTAGAAGTTCGCATCCAGCAATCAGCGTGAGGAGCAGGAGCTTCCCATGAGCCCTAAGAACCACGACCAGCAGCAACCCCAGCCTAAGGTGCGGAAGGTCTTTACGGATCGCAATGGTGGCGTGTCCACCGGCGCCTATGGGTCCTTTAACCTCGGCGATCACGTAGGTGACGACCCTGCGGCTGTCGCCCAGAATCGTCGGCGTCTCGCCGATGTCTTGGGGCTCGCTGTGGAACGACTGGTGTTCATGGAGCAAATCCATTCGCCGAACGTCACGGAGGTCACCGCCGACCACCTGACAACCGGCACCTCCCCGATTATCGAAGCAACCGACGCTTTGATTACCACCCTGCGCGGGACTGCCCTGATCGTCCTTACAGCGGACTGCGTTCCGGTTTTGCTATCCGATGAGGACGCAGGCGTGGTCGCGGCGGTTCACGCTGGTCGCATGGGAGCTCGCAATGGGATCTTGAAGCGCGTGATCGCTCGCATGGAGGATCTCGGTGCTGTTCCCAGCAATATTCATGCGCTGCTCGGCGCTGCTGCAAGCGGCGAGAACTACGAGGTACCGAAGGCTATGGCAGCCGATGTGGAATCTAAACTTCCCGGTTCCGCCACAACTACTGCCAAAGGCACCAGCGGGCTGGACATTCGTGCTGGTCTAACCCGCCAACTGCTTTCCCTTGGGGTGCGTAGTATCGACGCCGACCCGCGCTGCACTATCGCTTCGGAAAACGCCGATCGTTTCTTCTCCTACCGCCGAGAGGGGACGACAGGCCGCCAAGCGGGCGTAGTGTGGATGCCATGACAGAGCAGCTGAGCGAAACTCACGAGCCGAGCGACCTGCCAGGCGGGGATGCAGAGCTCGGGCCGCGCGCCCGAGAGCTCGCCGAAAACCTGGCGCAGGTGCGTCGCCGCATCGCGGTCGCTGGGGGAGCGGATTTGCTGCCCATCACCAAGTTCCACCCTGCGGAGGACGTCCGACTGCTGGTACGTTTGGGCGTCACTGCTGTCGGCGAGAACCGCGAACAGGAAGCGCGCGATAAACACGCGCAATTGGCGGAGACAGGACTTCAGTTCCACATGGTGGGGCAGGTTCAGACCAAAAAGGCGAACTCCGTGGCACGATGGGCCGCAGCGGTACATACAGTCGATTCCTTGAAGCTGCTGCAGGCGCTCGACCGTGGCGCCGCGTTAGCCTTAGAACGAGGCGACCGCGAGTCTGCTCTGCCGGTTCTGTTGCAGTACAGTGCCGACGGAGATCCGCAGCGTGGCGGGGCAGTGGAAGCGGATATCGACGAGCTCGCCGACGCCGTCTCCGCGGCGGAGAATTTGGAGCTGCGCGGACTAATGACTGTGCCCCCGCTGGAGGCAGATCCGGCGACCGTGTTCGCCCGTGGACGGCAGCTCGTTGAGCGGATTTCCGACCGGGTGGTGGGTGCCCCAGTGTACTCCGCGGGGATGAGCGGTGACCTGGAGATCGCCATCGCGGAAGGCTCCACGCTGGTGCGTGTCGGTACGGATATTATGGGCGCGCGATCAGTACTTTAAACCAAGAAGTTAATAATTAAACACCCTCGAAAACTAGCAACGGAAGGTTCCTCAAGAGCAATGGCAGACAACTTTATGGACAAGACCAAGCGCTTCTTCGGTTTTGATCCCGTGGAATCCTACGATGCCGATTACTACAGCGACGGCTACGGTTCCCGTGATCGTTCCGACCGTGCAGACCGTGCCGATCGCGATGTACACGAGCCTTCCTACCGCTCCCGTTCGGACCGCGATCACCGGGATCACTTGGATCGTGCGGAGCGTGGTGAGCGCGGTGATCGTTATAGCCGTTCCGAGTTCTCGGATCGCGAGGATCGTTACTCTTCTCGTGGCTCAAGCTTCGCTGATTCTGACGCCACCTTTGACTCCGGCTACTCCTCCTCTTACTCCGGCGCAGCCGCCGAGGAGAAGGATCCTTCGGCATTCGTGTCTTTCACCTTGAGCTCTTACACCCAGGCGGGCGAACTAGTGGAGAACCTGAAGGCACGTGAAGTTGTTGTCTTTTCCCTGAGCGGTATGGAAAAGGGCGAAGCTAAGCGTGTTCTGGATTTCGCTGCAGGCCTGAGCCGTGGCCTGGATGCTCAGCTGAAGAAGCTAAAGGGTGTGCGTAACTTCATCTTGCTGCCGAAGGGCGTGACCCTGGCCCAGGATCAGCTGGACGCCATCGCGGAGACCATCTAAGTTTTTAAGATCCTTTGGACAATCGTCGTTAGCCAGTAATAGCCCGCGTCGGAATGCATCGGCCGGGCTTTCATTGGTAGAAAGAGCTGTTGTAAGTGAACGAAATCCTACTTGTGCTGCTGTGGCTGATTCGCCTGTATGTGCTGATCCTGATTCTGCGCATCATCATTGAGATGATTCAATCGTTCTCGCGTAATTGGCGACCACAGCGTTGGTTCACCATCGTGGCGGAACCCTTGTTTGTTCTTACCGACCCTCCGGTCAAGGCGTTGCGCAAGCTGATTCCTCCGATCCAACTTGGGGGAGTGGGATTGGATGTCTCCGTATTAGTTCTCTTCTTCGGACTTCAGCTGTTGAGCATGTTGCTGGGAGCGTTTATTCGCTAAGCTCTCAGTAAGCCCTCAGTGCGAGTATAAACCCGCCAGATCTAACCCTGAATTGGGGGTGATGAGGGGAGTGAGCTAGCGGGTACAAAGCTCGCTAAAGTTCACTATTGAAGCTGCTTCCAGCAGTTTCTTTGGATCCTAAAATTAAGGGGGTGGCTAGTGGGGGAGGGATGGCGACAAATAATCACAAGACTGTTGTGAATAATCGTTCAAGACACTAATATTAGGGACATCTTCGCGGTACGTGAGTGAGGCTGCGGAGATGTCGTGTGTAGTGACGGAAACCGCTACTGGTTGGGAATGTGGGTCCTAGCCGGTGGCGGTTTTCCTTTTTCCGTCATCTGTTAGAACGCTGTCCACTGGCGAGTGTTACGTATTCTCCAAAAAAGGGCAGAAGATCTTCTATGGGGGTGCCTGTGGGGGTGGAGTGTAGCCTGTGATACAGATGTGGTGTTCGTAAATTAAAGTTATTCTAGGGCTAGGGGTCAATCTCTATCTGAAGTTGAGACTGTCCCGGTGGAAACTGGTATGCTTTGTAGCTGTTTCATAAACCATCAATAGTTCATTACTGTTGCGAACGCCTTCTAGCACTTTGAGGCAATCCGAAAGGGAAAGGTACAACCTATGCCACTCACTCCGGCTGATGTGCACAACGTAGCTTTTAGCAAGCCGCCGATCGGCAAGCGTGGTTACAACGAGGACGAGGTCGACCAGTTCCTGGATCTCGTGGAGGACACTCTTGCGGAACTGCAGGATGAGAACTCCGACCTCAAGCTGAAGGTCGAGCAGCTGGAGTCTGGCTCTGCCAAGGGTGCCGGTGCCGCAGGTGCCGCGAGCGCCGCCGGAGCCGCAGGTGTCTCTAAGGTTGACGAGGCAGCACTGCGTCGCCAGATCGAGACCGAGCTGCGTGGCAAGTTCGAGTCCGAGTACTCCACCAAGCTGGAGCAGGCTCGTAAGGACGCCCGCGCAGAAGCTGCTGAAGCACAGGCTAAGCTGAGCAGCTCTCAGCCTCAGGGCGCGGATGTAGCACAGCCGAACGCTGCTGAGATCGAGAAGAAGATCAAGGCTGACTACGAAGCAAAGCTTAAGGCTGCCGAGGAGCGCGCTGCGCAGGCTGAGAAGCGCGCAGAAGAGGCAAAGAAACAGGCTCCGGCTCAGGCCGCCGCTGCAGTACCGGCTGGTGCAGCCTCCGGCGATGGCAAGTCCGGCGTCGCAACTGCCGAAACCCACATGCAGGCAGCTCGCGTTCTGTCCCTGGCACAGGAGATGGCAGACCGCCTGACCGGCGATGCTAAGGCCGAGTCTTCTAGCATGCTGGAAGAGGCTCGCGCTACTGCGAAGAAGACCATCGACGATGCGGACTTTAGCTCCAAGAACATCCTGGCAGATGCCCAGAAGCGCTCCGAGGCTCAGCTGTCCGACGCGAAGACCCGTTCCGAGAAGATGCTGGCCGACGCGGAGGAGAAGTCGAGCGCACAGCTGGCCGACGCCAAGCAGAAGTCCGAGGTTATGATCTCCGACGCCACCGCTCAGTCCCAGGCGCAGATCCGCTCCGCACAGGAGAAGGCAAATGCGCTGCAGGAAGACGCAGAACGCAAGCACACCGAGATCATGAACACGGTAAAGAAGCAGCAGGCTACCCTCGAGGCACGCATCGAGGAACTGCGTACCTACGAGCGCGAGTACCGTACCCGCCTGAAGACCTTCCTGGAGTCCCAGCTGGAAGAGCTCAACAGCCGCGGCACCGCTGCACCTGCCGGCTCCATCGAGGTAGAGGGTCAGAACAACTAGTAGCAACTAGTTTTCGTTGACCCCACTAGCCCTTTAAGCCCCAACGCAACCGCCAGGAGGATTTGGAACATGCTTTTCGCAGCCATCCTCCTGGCGGTTGTCGGGTTTATAGCGCTGGTGGTCAGCCTCGCGGTCGGGTCCACCGCCTGGGCCTGGATCTGCGTGGCTGTAGCTGCGCTAGGCGTGGCTCTGTTCATTTACGACCTGATTCGCCACCACAAACGCTAAAACAAGCAAACTGAGACTTGAATCAAAGATCCCCACTTGCGCCGTGTAGGCTGGGATCCGTAACTGAATAGAAAGAAAACCACACGCAATGATCCGACCATCATCGGGGAGCGTTCCTGGAAGAACGGTGTTTTCACCTCACTTCGCTTAGGCGAGGAGGTAGGGATACTCATTAGAACCAGGCGGAGTCGCGGCACGTCACAGCCGTAAGAGAAGAAGTGGGCGGATTACGCCAATCAGGGTGGTACCGCGTTTTAGGCCTTTGTTGGCTCGAAGCGTCCCTGTTTCTATGACATGCTCGTCGGCAGCACCGCTGTGGGCGTCATTAAGAAAAACAGAACAGAAATAGGAACCACCATGAGCGAAGCAACCCCAGCTGGCGGCGCCTACCCGCGCGTCGATATGTCCAACGGCGGCTCGACTGCCTTTCCTGCTCTCGAGGAGAACGTTCTCGAGTACTGGGCCAAGGACGGCACGTTTAATGAATCCGTTTCCGCCCGCGAAGGCAATGAAGAATACGTTTTCTACGATGGCCCGCCCTTTGCCAATGGTCTACCGCACTACGGGCACCTTCTTACCGGCTACGTCAAGGACATCGTGCCGCGCTACCAGACCATGCAGGGCAAGAAGGTCGCTCGCGTTTTCGGCTGGGATTGCCACGGCCTGCCCGCCGAATTGGAGGCGGAAAAGCAGCTAGGCATCAAGGATCGCGCTGGCATCGAAGAGATGGGCATGCGCTCCTTCAACGAGTACTGTGCATCGTCCGTACTGCGTTACACGGATGAATGGAAGGAATACGTCACTCGCCAGGCTCGCTGGGTGGACTTCGACAACGGCTACAAAACGATGGATCCGGGCTTTATGGAATCCGTCATGTGGGCCTTTAAGAACCTCTACGACAAAGGCTTGATCTACCAGGGCTTCCGCGTGCTGCCGTACTCCTGGGCTGAGCACACTCCGCTGTCCAATCAGGAAACCCGCCTAGATGATTCCTACAAGATGCGTCAGGATCCGACTCTGACCGTCACCATGCCGCTGACCGGTGCGAATGCCGGAACTGCTGCTGAAGCTACGCTGGCTGAGCACCCAGAGCTCTCCGACGCATCCGCCATCGCATGGACCACCACCCCGTGGACCCTTCCGTCGAACTCCGCGCTCGCTGTGAACCCTCAGGTTACCTATGCCCTGGTCAAGGTAGGAGAGAAGGGAACCGAGGGCTTCGCTGGCCAGAAACTGGTCCTGGCGGAGGCCCTGCTGGGTGCCTACAGCAAGGAGCTAGGCGAAGACCACGAGGTTCTGGCGACCTTCCCCGGCGAAAAGCTGGTTGGGTTCACCTACAGCCCAGTGTTCGACTACTTCAAGGATCTGCACAATGGCTTCCAGATCCTGAGCGCAGACTATGTCACCACTGAGGACGGAACCGGCGTGGTTCACCAGGCTCCTGCGTTCGGTGAAGACGATATGAACACCTGCCAGAAGGCAGATATCGAGCTGGTCATCCCGGTGGACATGGACGGCAAGTTCACCGCCCAAGTCCCTGACTATGAAGGCCAGCTGGTCTTTGACGCCAACAAGGACATCATTAAGGATCTGAAGGCCGCCGGCCGAGTGCTCCGTCACCAGACGATCGAGCACTCCTACCCGCACTCGTGGCGCTCCGGCGAGCCGCTGATCTACATGGCACTTCCGTCCTGGTTCGTTGAGGTCACGAAGTTCCGCGACCGCATGGTGGAACTGAACCACGAGCAGATCGAGTGGATGCCCTCCCACATTCGCGACGGCCAGTTCGGCAAGTGGCTGGAGGGCGCACGCGATTGGAACATCTCCCGCAACCGTTACTGGGGTGCACCGATTCCGGTGTGGGTCTCCGACTCCGAGGAGTACCCACGCATGGATGTATACGGCTCTTTGGAGGAATTGGAGCGTGACTTCGGCCGTAAGCCAGCCTCCCTGCACCGCCCGGATATTGACGAGCTAACCCGCCCGAACCCGGATGATCCGACGGGCAAGTCCACCATGCGCCGTGTACCGGAGGTACTGGACTGCTGGTTCGAGTCCGGTTCGATGCCCTTCGCACAGAAGCACTACCCGTTCGAGAACAAGGAGTGGTTCGATAGCCATTCCCCGGCGGACTTTATCGTGGAGTACTCCGGACAGACCCGCGGCTGGTTCTACACCATGCACGTGCTGTCTACGGCACTGTTCGACCGGCCGGCGTTCAAGAAGGTCGTCGCACACGGCATCGTGCTGGGTGACGACGGGCTGAAGATGAGTAAGTCCAAGGGCAACTACCCGAACGTCAACGAGGTCTTTGATCGTGACGGTTCGGACGCTATGCGCTGGTTCCTGATGAGCTCGCCGATCCTGCGCGGCGGTAACCTGATCGTCACCGAGCAGGGCATCCGCGAGGGCGTGCGTCAGGCGATGCTGCCGATGTGGAACGCCTACTCCTTCCTGCGCCTCTATGCTTCCCAGCCGGCGCAGTACGATACCTCGTCCACCAACGTGTTGGATCGCTACATTCTGGCGAAGCTGCGTGACACGGTGCAGGGCGTGACCGACGCGCTGAACAACACGGACATTGCCACCGCTTGCGACGAGATTCGCTGGTTCTGTGACGCATTGACTAACTGGTATGTTCGCCGCTCCCGCGACCGCTTCTGGGCGGGCGACACCGTTCACCCCGAGGCCTTCAATACCCTCTACACCGTCTTGGAGACGCTGTGCCGCACTGCTGCACCGCTGCTGCCGATGACTACCGAGGTTATTTGGCGCGGCCTGACTGGCGAGCGTTCCGTACACCTTGCGGATTTCCCACAGGCCGATGCGTTGCCGGCTGATGCCGAGCTGGTAGCTGCAATGGATGCTGTTCGCGCCGTTAGCTCCGCTACGAGCTCCCTGCGTAAGGCACACAAGCTGCGTAACCGCCTGCCATTGCCCAAGCTGACCGTAGCGCTGCCCAATGCCAACGCGTTGGAGGACTTCACGCAGATCATCGCCGACGAGGTGAACGTCAAGCAGGTGGAGCTCACCGAGGACGTAGCGAAAGTCGGCAGCTTCGATGTTGTCGTGAACGCCCGTGTGGCTGGCCCACGCCTGGGCAAGGATGTCCAGCGTGTGATCAAGGCAGTGAAGTCCGGCAACTACACCGTCGACGATGCTGGTGTTGTCGCTGCGGATGGCATTGAGCTGCAGGATGGGGAGTTCACCCGCAAGCTCGTCGCCGCTGACCCGGAGCACACTGCCGAGGTTTCCGGCCAAGACGGCTTGGTGGTTCTGGACACTCAGACCACCCCGGAGCTGGAAGCCGAAGGCTGGGCCGCTGACCGCGTGCGCGGCGTGCAGGAAGCCCGCAAGGCTGCCGATCTGCAGGTAAGCGACCGGATCCACCTGACCCTTTCCGTGCCTGCAGACAAGGAAGAGTGGGCCCGCACCCACACGGACACCATCGGCAAGGAGGTGCTGGCCACGGACGTGAAGATCGTCGTCGGCGAGCAGCTTAGCCACGACGTCGCCGACGGTTGCTCGGCTGACATCACGGTGGCGTCATAAAGAAATAGGCCCACAGGGTACGCACATGCGCTGGGTAGCTCACATCGACATGGACGCATTCTTTGCCTCCGTCGAGCAGCTCACCCGGCCCACTCTGCGCGGTCGTCCGGTACTCGTCGGCGGGCTGGGCGGGCGCGGGGTCGTGGCAGGCGCATCCTATGAAGCGCGAGCCTACGGCGCCCGCTCTGCAATGCCGATGGGTCAGGCCGTGCGCCTATGCAACCATCGCGCGGTGGTGGTGCTTCCGCGAAAGGAGGTATATACCACCGCCTCGCGACGCATTTTCCAAGTTATCCGTGCCCACGCCGGGGTAGTGGAGCAGCTCTCCGTGGACGAGGGCTTTGCCGAACCCCAGGGGCTTGGCAGTGTAGCCGAGGCCCGCGCGTGGGCGGAAAAACTACAGGCCAGGGTGGAGGAAGAAACCGGCCTGCCTGCGTCCGTCGGCATGGCGGCCACGAAGCTGGATGCAAAAATGGCCAGTGACCTAGCGAAACCCCATGGAGTATTTGTGGTGCCGCCAGAGCAACGCATGGAGATCTTCGCGAACCGACCTGTAGGCGACATATGGGGCATCGGCAAAGTTGCGCAGGGGAAGCTGCACACCATGGGGATCGAAACGATCGGCCAATTTGTAGTCGCCGACGTAGAGGATATTCGAGGTGCCTTAGGATCCGTCGGCGCAGAGATGCAACGCATGGCCGCCGGGGATGATCCGCGGCCCGTGGCACCCCGCGCGCCCGCCAAGCAGGTCAGCGCTGAAAGAACATTGCAGACCGATGCGCGAACTACTGCCGAAGCCATGCGCGTACTCCACGAGACCGCGCAAGCTATGCACCGCCGTTTGCTTAAAGACGGCCGTGCTGCCCGCACCGTGACGGTCAAGACCCGCACCACGGACTTCCAACTGCACACGAAGTCCGCCGGTTTGCCAGCGCCGACAGAGGATTTCGATAAAATCTTTGCCCTCGCCCAGCGTCTCATGCCGCGTCCGGAGGAAGCTGGTGCCTTTCGCCTCGTCGGAGTGAGCGTATCCGGACTTGTCGCCGATCGTCAGGAGCTACTCTTCCCCGAACTCGACGGTCCACCCCTACCTATTGTCGCTGATCAGCCTACTGATTCTGGTGTTGCTGCCTTTACTGATGACGCCATCACGGTTCATCCGGCCTGGCATGCCACACAGGATGTATCGCACGTGGAGTACGGCCACGGATGGGTGCAGGGAGCCGGCAACGGGGTGGTTAGCGTACGCTTCGAAACCGCTGCGACCGGGCCGGGGAAGACCCGCACCTTCCGCATCGACGATCCAGACCTTAGCCCTGCTGATCCGCTGGATAGTCTGGGGTGGGATCTCAGCGACCTGATGGAGGAGTAGCAGCAAGCTCGTATAGGAGCTCGATACGTGCCTGGCTGGGTCGCAATGCGCCTCCACTTCGGAGGCCATCTCGCGCCAGCTGCGCTCCGCCGCCGGTGCCGCCATAAACGAAGGAAACCCCTCCCGTGGGCACGCGACTGCATACCACCACAGGCAGGTCGGCGCGGTTCAGCGCACGTCGACTGGCGCGCCAGGTCGTCAGCTCTTCAGCCACGGCGGTGGGAATATTGCCCGACCCCATTGCAGCCAACACCAGACCATCTACAGTGCCCCCTTTTCTATCCCGTTCGTGCAAGGCGCGGAGGAGCTGGCCGTCATCACCTGCGAAGGTAGTGATGATGGGCACGAACAGACCGGCAATCCGCGGAGGATTCGGTGCGTCGGAGGACTTAAAAGGACGTGATGCTGAATCCTCCGCCACGTTGGAATCCGCCAGAGCATTGCGGAAGGCAGTATCCGCAGTGGTGTGGGCCTTATAGGCCCCACGAGCGGCAACGATGGAGTCACCAAAGACTATATGAACACCCGGATCGAGTTCCCCAGTGGCCAGCGCAGCTAACGCGCGGGAAAGGTTGGCCGGGCCGTCCGGTGTGGCGTCATCACCTGGGCGCTGAGCGCCCGTAAACACGACGGGGCACGGCAGTTGTAGTGCGCATGCAGCGGCGACGGCGGATTCCTCCATTGTGTCCGTGCCGTGCAGCACCACAATGCCGATTGGGGCAGGGGAGCAGAAGCTTGCGATGTGGCCGATGAGCTCATCGATTTGGGGGAGGGTGATCGAGCTGGAATCGATGCTCATGATGTCGTGTGCGACGGGCTCGACCCCCTGGGGAATATGAGCTTGACCAACGATATCCGAGCAGGCCAGCGACGGTACAAGATCGCCGTCAGGGGAGTGGGTGCAGCTGATGGTGCCACCGGTGCCGAGGATGGGAATCTGTGGACGATTTCGCGAGGCGCTGGAAGTCATGTGCCTAATGTACGCGACGCCTAGGCGTGCCTCATTGGGGGCGTTGATCAAGGGCTGTTAAAGCGAATGGAGTTGTGCAGGAATACTTGCATGATTAACATGCAAGTATTCCTGCACGATCCAAGGAGGTTCCATGTCCCCTCGCAAGTATCACCACCCAGAGACTGATGAAATCACCCTGGCCAGGGTGCTGGCCGCCTTGAGTGACCCCACGCGTCTCGAAATGATTCGTCGTCTGGCTGACGGGCGCGAGCACGATAGTCTCGAGCTTGCGGACGACTTGCCGCGGTCGACACTGACGTACCACACCCGAATGTTGCGGGAGGCAGGGGTTACATGGACCAGAGGTGAAGGTCGCGCATGTCTAATCCGAATGAGGAGTGAGGACCTCGATCGCTTATTCCCCGGTCTTCTTTCTGCTGTAGTGGCCAATGCTGTCCCTGAGGAGGGACAGGCATGATGGGGCGCCTCTGGCCGTTTGTAATGGGCAGCGTTGCGCTCGGGCTAGACGCCTATGTCGTCGCGGGACTCCTTCCCCCTATCGCCACATCTTTGGATGCGCGCGAGGCCACTGTCGGCCTGGGAGTAGCGGCATTCACAGGGGCATATGCGATAGCAGGACCTTTACTGGCCGGACATGCGGGGAGGCGGTCACGCCAGAGTCTAATTGTGTGCTTGCTGGTCTTCACCGTGGCAAACCTGGCCACGGCGCTCTCACCGTCTATTGCGTTTTTCCTAGCCACCCGAGTGGTGGCTGGCGCAGCTGCGGGCGTGTATTCACCGCTGTCATCCGCAGTTGCGGCGGAGATCGCAGGGGAAGCGCATCGCGGACGTGCATTGGCGCTAGTTCTTGCAGGTTTGGCGGTCGGTACCGTATTTGGCGTCCCAACCGGTCTGGCGTTAGCACAGCACTGGGGGTGGCGAGCCGCCGTACTTTTGATCGCAGCTATTGGTGGTGCCGCACTAGCGGGAACTGCTCTGCGCGGAACTGAACTGCCAGCGATCCCCGCTTCGGGTGCCCGCGAGCGCCTGCGATCAATTGCGCGACCCAAGAACTTACTCACGGTCACCGTTACTCTGCTGACTGGTGTCGCTTCTTTGGGGCTTTACACGTACATGACCGTGATCTTGTCAGCGGGAAGCTTCGCGTCCCACCAGACTCTTGCGATCTGGGTGTGGGGCGTTGGGGGAGCGGTGGGAGCATTAGGTATTGGCCGACTTATGGACCGACGCGATCCACTGCGCCTGAGCGTGCTCATTCTCGTGCTCCTCACCTGTGCGCTGCTTGGCACGACGCAAGGTCAGACCGCCTGGATCATGATCGCGAGCTTGTTTGTCTGGGGAATGTGCGGATGGGCATCGCTCGCGCCCCAGCAGCATATCTTGCTGCAGACGAACCCGACCGACGGTGCCACGGCTGTGGCTGCAAATGCTTCCGCTAACTACTTGGGATCCGCACTGGGGGCTATCTTCGGGTCGCTACTCGTTGCTGTACACGCGACGCCGACCGTTCTCTGTGCTTCCGCGGCGGGCGTAGCTTTGATGGCGTTAGTTTGTCAGATTGCTCGGCAACGCATGAACGCCACAGAATAGTTGTGAAGGCGAAGGTACAGGGATACTCTTCCAGCAAAATACACAACTGAGACTCCGATTCGCCCATGGGATGGGCCAATCCGTTGGTGCGCGTATCGAAATCAGGCAGAGCGCCGCGGTGAACTCAATGACTGGCTACGCTAGCGCAAGTCACACGAATAACATCTGCAACAGCATGGCTTGTATAGTCGACAATTAGTTCCCCTTTTATTTGAGGGTTGTACCGCTGACTACACACTTTTATCAGCGTCACATAGTCCATCCATGTCCAATCATGTCTATCCATGTCTATCCAATGAAGGAGCATTTTCGTGCGTTCTACCCTGCGCAACTCTCGCGGTAAAAAAGTCTTTGCTCGCGCAACGGCCATCTCTGCCGTCTTGGCCGCCGGGCTGACCCTGTCGGCTTGCGGCAATGACGACGATTCCTCCGACAAGGCCTCTTCAGCATCCAGCTCTCAAGCTTCCAGTGGCGCTGAGTCCTCCGGTGCAGCGCAGGATGAAACCCCGACCGTTCAGGAGCTGGCGGACGTGCTGAACCGCGCGGTTGACCCGAACGTACCGACTGACCAAAAGGTGGACACGGTCGTCAACGGCGACAAAGCACCGGAACTTTTTGACGCCCTGACGAAGTCCCGCACCGAGTCCAATGCGACCCTCGAGGTGGTAGAGCCCGTGCTGCCGAGCCTGAACCCCGGCAACGTGAACGCCACCGTAAACCTCACCGTGCCCGGCCAGGAACCGCACGTCGTGAGCGACGTTGAGTTTGTCAACGAAGACGGAAAGTGGAAGCTGGACCAGGGCTGGGCCTGCACCCTGGTGGAAAACGTCCTGCCGGATCAGGTGCCGCCGATGTGTAAAGAGGTCTAAGTTAGCTGCAACCAGCTATAGCTAGACGCTTTTACTTTTTCGCCGGCTTCCACTCTGACTTCGATGTGGTGGTTTGCACCACGCGAGCCGGAGAGTCGTCACGGCCATAGGTGATCTCGGTCGTGACGTTGATATGACCCCGAGTGGGCAGCACCTTATTTAAGTCCAATGCAATCTGACCGGTGGACTTGGTGTTTGATTTCAGAACCTTTAGATCGGTCTGCGCAAGCGTGGATACCGCCGGGCGACGCTGCACATCGACCTTCAAAGTAACCGACTGCCCTTGGCGTTCCAGCAGGGTATAGGTGATGGTCTGCGACATGGAAATGTCGCCATCCACACGGTTGGAGACCGTCCACTTTGCGCCCACGCCCACTGGCTCGGCGGGGAAGATTAGCGGGTAGTCGTTCATCTGACTCAACGCTGATTCCACGCTGGCTCGAGCCGTCTGGCTCGCACCATCGGGAGCAGTGTAGCTGCGAGAGGTCGTGCGACCATCGACCTCCTGTGCCGCGTGCATCTTAAAGCCCTCGGCGGTGGCGATGTCCTCGTTCTTTTTGTCATTCGTGCCGCTAGGGGCGCCCACGGTAACGTCCGTTTCGCGACCCTTGCCATCCGTCGTCACCTCGGCCGACAAGGGCAGATCCATCGTTACCTCGTCGTATTCCAGTTCGGCGACATCCGGCTGCTCGTCTTGGGGCACCGTGGCGCTAGTACTCGGCTCCTTTTCGGAGCGGTTCTCAGATTCCTTTTTCGCCCCCAGCGTGTGCTGTGCGAAACCTTGGGTGGCTCGGAAAGTGACCTCTTGGTTGCCCTCTTGTGAGAACCATGCAATTGGTTCCTGCGGTGTAGAACCACGGTTTTGTAGTTCTACCTTGACACCCGGCACGGCCACGTCAGCCGGTTTAGATTGCGGCTGCTCAGAGTCGGAGCATCCAACGGCCGCGAAGGCCAGGCCTATGGCGCTGCATATAGCCAGCGCGGACTTGCTAGAAATACCCACAAGTTCACAGCGTAACAGGCGGACATTAGACTGAATAAGCGTGACTTCGAAACGCGCATCTTTCGCAGCCTTGACCCTGATGTTCGGGATCATCGCCGTCGACCAGATCACCAAATGGGCGGTCGTCGAGAATCTCGAGCCACAGCGGGCATACCCCGTCCTTGGGGAGTTCTTTCGCCTCTACTTGGTGCGCAATCCTGGCGCTGCATTTTCCATGGGAACCAGCGCCACAATCGTCTTTTCATTCTTTCAACTGGCTGCCTTTATCGCTTGCATAATTTTGGCACTGCGCACCCGTTTCATGGCAGGAGCGCTACCCATTGGCCTGATCGGCGGCGGTGCGGCCGGCAACCTCATCGACCGTATCTTCCGGGAGCCTGGGGGAATGCACGGGCACGTGGTGGACTTTCTGTCTTTCGGCAGCTTTGCCATCTTTAACGTTGCCGACGCCGCCATCACCGTCGGCGTGGCGTGCTATCTGATCTATGCATTTTTTATCGAACCGGCGAATCATGTGAAATCCGAGCGCGAAGTGAAAGAAGGTAATGACGCCGCAGGTAACCAGGATCCGGAGAGCGAAGAGGTGAGCCGATGACGCGGGAGAACCGAGTAATGCCCGTGCCCGATGGGCTGGCCGGATTGCGCGTGGATTCCGGCCTATCCAAACTCCTTGGGCTGAGCCGTACCGTGGTAGCGGAGCTCGCAGCTGACGGAGATATTCTGCAGGATCAGCAACCGGTGGGGAAGTCGGACCGGTTAGTGGCCGGGGCCTGGTTGGACGTCACCTTGCCAGCCCCTCCAAGGGATCTAGCTGCAGAGCCTGCCCGCCACGTTGAAGGCATGGAAATCCTCTATTCCGATGAGGACGTCATCGTGGTCGATAAGCCGGTGGGGGTGGCAGCGCACCCCACCGTCGGTTGGGAAGGCCCAACGGTAACTTCCGGTTTGGCCGCGGCGGGTTTTCGCATTTCCACCTCTGGACCACCGGAGCGCAAAGGAATTGTTCAACGCCTGGACGTCGGTACTTCTGGGGTGATGGTTGTCGCCGCCAGCGAGCGCGCTTACACCGTGTTGAAGAATGCCTTTCGCGATCGAGAAGTGTCCAAGACCTATCACGCTCTGGTACAGGGACACCCGGATCCGACGTCCGGCACTATTGATGCGCCGATCGGCCGTCACCCATCAGCCGGGTGGCGTTTCAGCGTGCGCGAGGATGGCAAGCATGCCATTACGCACTACGACACTCTGGAGGCGCACCGTCAGGCGAGCTTGCTGGAAGTAAAGCTGCAGACTGGGCGCACTCACCAGATCCGCGTTCACTTTTCCGCTTTGCACCACCCCCTGTGCGGCGACCCGATGTATGGCAGCGATCCGAAACTATCCGAAAGACTGGGGCTTACTCGCCAGTGGCTCCACGCCGTGGAACTGGGATTTCCGCACCCGGATGGAACGTGGAAGACTGTGCGCTCGCCTTACCCACAGGATTTGCAGCAGGCCCTCGACCGGCTCCGCGATGCCAACGGCATCGCCTCGCCCACCAGCGGGGAGGGACAGCATTCGTGAGTGACCCGCAGCGGTATCGGGGGCGCAACCCCCAACAGCTGAAGGCGAATAAAAAGCGGCAGCGTCAGTTGGATTGGGAAGACACCCGCCGACCCGCCTGGGTGGCGTGGCTGTCTGGGGTATGTCTTATTGCGATGGGATGTGGCGTCATCGCCATGAGCACCTCCGACCTGACCTCCGCACCGCCGAATATCAACGGTGATCAACTCGGCCCCTTTGAAGGAACACCGGCGCAATATCGAGACTTTGCGCACAGTCAGTTAGAACAGATGGCTGGTGATGAACCGCGTTGGGCGCTGGTTTCCCCCGACCCGCAGCACCCGTGGGATGCCCGGGAAGTAATCGAACTAGTGAAAGGCATCGATGCGCGGGTGAGTACCCTTTACTTCGGTGCAACTGCGCAGGCGGTTCTACCGGAACCTGCGGTGGGGCGTACCCGTGCCGATGTGATCAATCAAGCGATGTCACATATTGCCCGCGGTGCACAGACTCAGCCCGAGAAACTGCGTATCGATGGGGTGCTGGTACATGCCACGCCTGACCAGCTGCGCGAGCTGGCCACGCGTGCGTATGCCGTGGAACCCGCCGCGCCGGACGCGGCGTATGGGCGCATTGGAATCCGACCTATGGGAGTGAGATAGATGATTTGGGGCTTGGCGGCCTACCTGATGTGGGGGTTGTTCCCCGCGTTCTTCCCTCTGCTACAACCGGCAAGCCCCACGGAGATTCTGGCGCACCGCTTTGTGTGGACGCTGGTGTTCATGCTTCTGCTGCTCGCCGCTGTGCGCGGACTGAAGCAAATGCGGACTATTACTGGCCGCCAGTGGGCGATCGTGACTGCGGCAGCACTGCTAATCAGCGTGAACTGGGGGCTGTACATCTATGCAGTGAACAATGACCACGTTGCCGATGCCGCCCTCGGGTACTTCATCAACCCGCTGGTCAGCGTGTTGCTGGGTGTGATCGTCCTGCGAGAGAGGCTACGCCGCCTGCAGCTGGTGTCCGTCGGCATCGCGACTCTCGCCGTCGTCGTTCTTACCGTGGCGCTGGGTTCGCCGCCAATCATTTCTTTGGGATTGGCGTTTAGCTTCGGCTTCTATGGGCTTGTTAAAAAGCAGGTGAGGTTGACGCCCACTCAGTCCCTTACCGCCGAGACTCTTGTCCTGGCGCCGGTAGGACTGATCTACTTGTGGTTCCTACAGTCCCAGGGCAGCAATACTTTCGTCCAATTCGGTGTCGGCCATGCACTGCTGCTAGTAACGGCCGGTGTAGTGACAGCCCTGCCTCTACTGTGCTTTGCTCGAGCCGCCCAAGAGCTTTCGCTGACCAGCTTGGGAATGATTCAATACATCACTCCCGTGCTGCAGATGCTTTGGGCAGTGTTCGTCACCCACGAACACATCGCACCTGCCCGGTGGGTGGGCTTCATATTGATCTGGATAGCGGTGATTGTGTTCATCGTCGACCTGCTGCGCAACCGCCCGCCACGGGTACGGCGGGTAAAGAAACTCGGCGGGCAGTCGGCAGAGGCAGCGGACTAGCACGGGAAAACTAGGCCAGTCCGAATACTCGATCCACCATGGCATTTCTGAACATGCCCTGAGGGTCCACCTGGGCGCGAACCTCGCACGCGCGTGCCAGGTCTTCATGCCTTTCGAGAAGATCCTCGTGGGTAAGAGTATGCAGTTTGCCCCAGTGCGGACGCCCACCATTCACAGCCTTGAAAATCGGCTCGAT
Source organism: Corynebacterium sp. p3-SID1761 (assembly GCF_055862885.1). Taxonomy (NCBI): domain Bacteria; kingdom Bacillati; phylum Actinomycetota; class Actinomycetes; order Mycobacteriales; family Corynebacteriaceae; genus Corynebacterium; species Corynebacterium sp. p3-SID1761. The sequence goes on from NZ_JBSQBJ010000002.1 coordinate 125,893, forward strand.
ATGGCGGAACAGCGCCTGGTGGCTGTCCTTGTTATAGCGGTGGATGGCGATGTAGCAGGATTCGCGGCCTTTAGCGGTGGACAGTGGCACCTCGTCGGCGGCAGTCGCCCGCACTTCGATGGGGAAGAGCACCTGCTCGCCACAGGTGTTCATGGTGTGCTGAACCTCTTTAAGCACCTCCGTGGCGTCGGAAAGCGGCACCGAGTACTCCATCTCGTTGAAACGCACCCGTCGAGAACTGACGAAAACATCGTGAGCTACGTTCGAGTACTCGCGCTGCGCGAGAGTCTTCGCGCTCAGCTTTGCAAAAGGCCTGCTGAGGGAAGGGAAGTAGTGCGCCAGGTCGTTCATCACTCGGTAGGCACCGTTGTTGAGCATCTCGTCGTCCAGTACCTCCTTCCAACGCGGAACAGGCTGGGTGGGAGCGTGGCCAGGCAGGCGGGTATTCGTCTTGACGTGGGCAACATCGGTGCCGGGGAACCAATAGAACTCCAGGTGATCCTTTTCACGAACCCGATCTGCGAAATTCTCCACGATCTGTGCATTGGGCTCGGCGCGCTCTACTGCGTGGAGGACGAAGGTATCCACCACATCCAGTTCAACCTCCGTGATGATGCCATACGCGCCCAAGGAAACGCGCGCAATATCGTAGAGTTCGCCCGCAATACCTTCGGCTCCGGGGTAGCACTCGTGAGCCTGGCCATCTGGGGTGATGATGCGGAAAGCCCGCAGCATTCCGGCGAAGCCGGTGAAGCCCAGACCCGTGCCATGGGTGCTGGTGCCGATCGCACCCGCCAGGGACTGCGGATCCACGTCGCCCTGGTTAGCCAATGCCACTCCCAGCGGGGCCAGGATGCCGGGCACATCCCGTAGGCGCGTGCCGGCGCGCAGGCGTGCCGTCATTTTCTCAGGGTCGAAGCGGATCAATCCGGCCAGGTGGTCCAGGCTCACTTGGATGCCCTCTGTGGCCGCGACGGAGGTGAAAGAGTGCCCAGCGCCAATGGGCTTCACCCTTTCGCCGGAGGCTGCGGCGCGTTGAATAAGCTCGATCAACTCCGCCTCGTCACGCGGGGCTACCTGCTTGCGCGGCTGAGCCGTGGTGACCTTGGACCAGTTGATCCACCGGGTGTTGTAGACGGGCTTACGGGTTTTAACGGTGCTCATTAGACAAAACTCTTTCCTTCGCCGCGGTAAGTGGGCCACTCCGCGATGATTTCGCCAGCCGAGACGACCAGCACGCTATCGATGTATTCAGTTGCTTCGCCAGCCTTTGCATGACGCATCCAAACGTGGTCGCCTAGCCGCAGGTTGCGGGCGGCGGGGCCAGTCAGCGGGGTTTGCACCTCGCCCGGCCCTTCGAGTGGAGCCATCTTCAGATCACGCGGCCAGTCGACGACGGGGAGGCGATCCTTTCCGGGAGGGCCAGAGGCGATGCGGCCACCACCGGCCACCGTCACCGTTTCCTCGGCTGGGCGGCGCACCACCGGCACCACGAACCATTCGGCCGGGGTGGGCTGGAACTGGCGGTAGTGGTCGAACAAAGCTGGGCCGATAATGCCGGACCCCGCGCCGATCTCAGTGATCGCGGCTTCCGCACTGGTGGTTTCGATCGAGCCGGTACCGCCACCGTTGACGAACTCCAGGGCTGGCAGGCCAGCAACACGCAATTCCTCTTCGACCGCGGCGACGATGTTCGCGCGGCGACGCGCCAATTCGCGAACAGACAGTGCCTTCATTGCAGCGATGGCTGGGGAAGTGTCAGTAGTGCCGGCAATCTGTCCCTCATAGGCCATCAGCCCCACCAGTCGGAAACCTTCCCGTTGACGCAGATGCCGTACCACGGCGCGCACCTCGTCCACCGTGTGCAAGGGGGAACGCAGAGCTCCAATGTGAACGGGGCCGGCGCGCAATGCGGCGTCAATATCAATACAGATCCGAACTACCCCGCGCTCGTTGGGTGGCATCACGGCGTCAATAAGATCCAGGTGAGCGACAGAATCAACCATGAGGGTCACGTTTTCAAGAGCGCGTGCATTGTGAATCAGGCGATGCAGCGCCTCGCGGTGAGCAGAGGGGTAGGCGACCAAAATATCGTCGCTGACCTGCTCGTCACTTAGCCACAGAGCTTCGTTGAGGTTATAGGCCAGCACACCGCGGTATCCGGGAAGGGTGAGGACTTCCGAGATTAGCGAGCGGATGCGTAGAGACTTGCTGGCCACCCGAATCGGGGTGCCGCGAGAACGGTGCGCCATGTCTAGCGCATTGGCCCTAGCAGCATCCAGATCCAGCACTGCAAAGGGAGCGTCCAGGTGCGCCACTGCGAGGCGGGTATCTTTGTTCATGGAAAGTAACTGTAACGGGCAAGCGAACCCGATGTGCCGAAAAATGCGATTTTTAGGACACGCTATGATGGCGAACCATGAGCGGTTCCTCCTTTGTCCACCTGCATAACCACACCGAATATTCCATGCTTGACGGCATGGCCAAGGTTGATCTTCTGGCTCAAGAGGCGGTGCGGCAGGGGATGCCTGCGGTGGGGATGACCGACCACGGAAACATGTATGGAGCAGACGCTTTTTACCGCGCCATGACCGCCGCGGGGATAAAGCCCATCATCGGCATTGAGGCGTATATCGCACCGGAATCTCGCTTTAATCAGCAGCGCGTGCGATGGGGCAAGCCAGAGCAGAAGTCGGACGATGTTTCGGCTTCCGGCGCCTATCTGCACCAAACGATGATTGCGGAGAACGCTACGGGGTTGCGCAATCTTTTCTACCTGTCGTCGATGGCCAGCTACGAGGGGCAGCTGGGTAAGTGGCCGCGCATGGACGCCGAACTGATTTCCCAACACTCCGAGGGCATCATCGCCACCACCGGCTGCCCGTCTGGTGATGTGCAAACGCGCCTGCGCCTGGGGCAGTTCGACAAGGCCCTGGAAGCTGCGGCGATGTGGCAGGACATCTACGGTAAGGAAAACTTCTTCCTGGAGCTGATGGATCACGGGCTCGAGATCGAAAAGCGGGTGCGTGACGACCTGCTGGAGATCGGCCGCAAGCTTGAGCTGCCGCCGCTGGTGACCAACGACTGCCACTATGTGTTGGAGCAGCAGGCTCCTGCCCACGAAGTGATGCTGTGTGTGCAGACCGGTTCGACCCTGGACGAGCCGACCTTGGATCAGGGCGGCAAGCGCTTTGCCTTTTCCGGCACCGGCTATTACTTGCGCACCGCCGAGGATATTCGTGCGCAGTGGGATAAAGAGGTACCCAAGGGCTGCGACAATACCCTCTGGGTTGCCGAGCGTGTGCAGGACTACTCCGAGATTTGGGAGGAGCACCCGCACGACCGTATGCCTATCGCCGACGTGCCTGAGGGGCACACTCCGACGACATGGTTGACCCACGAAGTGATGAAGGGCCTGGAGGAGCGTTTCCCCGGCCGCGAAGTACCCGCCGAGTACATCGACCGCGCCAAGTACGAAATTGGCGTGATCGATATGAAGGGCTACCCCTCATATTTCCTTATTGTTGCCGAGCTGATTAAGCATGCCCGGTCTGTGGGTATCCGCGTCGGTCCGGGACGTGGTTCCGCAGCCGGTGCACTGGTGGCCTACGCGCTGACGATCACGAACATCGATCCGATGGAGCACGGTCTGCTGTTCGAGCGCTTCTTGAACCCCGAGCGTCCGTCCGCACCCGATATCGATATCGACTTCGACGATCGCCGACGTGGTGAGATGATTCGCTATGCCTCTGATCGCTGGGGCGAGGACAAAATTGCCCAGGTGATCACGTTCGGCACAGTGAAGACGAAACAGGCTATTAAGGATTCCGCCCGCGCCCATTATGGTCAGGCGGGTTTCCAAATGGCAGATCGGATCACCAAGGCTCTGCCGCCGGCGATTATGGCTAAGGACATTCCTCTCCACGGCATTACCGATCCGGAGCACGAGCGTTATCCCGAGGCCGCGGAAGTCCGCCAGTTGATCGAGACCGATCCGGATGTAGCGAAGATTTACAAGGATGCTCTCGGCCTAGAAGGCGTGATTCGCCAGGCTGGTGTGCACGCCTGTGCGGTGATTATGTCCAGCGTGCCACTGCTGGATTGCATTCCCATGTGGAAACGCAAGCAGGACGGCGCATTGATCACGGGCTGGCCGTACCCCGCCTGTGAGGCCATCGGGCTGCTGAAGATGGACTTCCTGGGCTTGCGTAACCTCACCGTTATTGGTGACGCCCTCGATAACATTAAGGCCAACCGCGACTTCGAGCTGGACCTGGAAAACCTCGACACGGTGGATGACCCCACCTACGAACTGCTGGCTCGAGGCGAGACACTGGGTGTGTTCCAGCTGGACTCGGCGGGTATGCAGAAGCTACTGAAGCGCATGCGACCCACCGGCTTTAATGACATCGTCGCCGCATTGGCACTGTACCGACCTGGCCCTATGGGTGTGGACGCGCACTGGGAGTACGCCGACCGCAAGAATGGCCGCAAACCCATCGTGCCGATTCACCCTGAGCTGGAAGATGCGCTAAAGGAAATTCTGGAAGAAACCTATGGCCTGATCGTGTACCAGGAGCAGATCATGAAGATCTCCCAAAAGGTCGCGAACTACACCGCGGGTCAGGCCGATGGCTTCCGTAAGGCCATGGGTAAGAAGAAACCGGAGGTGCTCGAAAAGGAATTCGTCACCTTCGAATCCGGAATGAAGGAAAATGGCTATTCCTCCGATGCGATTAAGACGCTGTGGGATACGATCCTGCCCTTCGCCGGCTATGCGTTTAACAAGTCCCACGCCGCGGGCTATGGTCTCGTTTCCTTCTGGACCGCCTACCTGAAGGCCAACTATGCGCCGGAGTACATGGCCGCACTCTTGACCTCCGTGGCCGACAAGAAAGACAAGTCCGCTATCTACCTGGCCGACTGCCGCCACCTGGGTATTCGAGTGCTGTCCCCCGATGTCAATGACTCGCGTTACACTTTCCAATCCGTCGGCGAGGATATTCGCTTCGGACTGGGTGCCGTGCGCAACGTGGGCGAAGACGTGGTGAACTCCATCATTGCCTCCCGTGAGGAAAAGGGCGCCTTCAAGGACTTCTCTGACTACCTGGACAAGATCGACCTCCCCGCAGCAAATAAGCGCGTAACCGAGTCCCTGATCAAGGCCGGTGCTTTCGATTCCCTGGGGCATCCGCGCAAGGGACTAGTACTGGTGCACGAGGATGCGGTGGACGCCGTAACCGCCACCAAGAAGGCCGCAGCCAAGGGACAATTCGACCTCTTTGCCGGACTTGGCGGCGATGACGATGCAGGTGATGTCTTCCGCGTCGAGGTGCCCGACCAGAAGTGGGAGCGAAAGCACGAACTGGCATTGGAACGCGACATGCTGGGGCTCTACGTCTCTGGCCACCCACTCGATGGCTTCGAGGAAGCCCTGGACGCCCAGATTGATACGCCCCTGACCACTGTCTTGTCCGGGGAAGTTCCGAACAACAAGGATCTCAAGATCGGCGGCATTATTTCGTCCGTGGAACGTCGCATCGACCGCAACGGCAATCCGTGGGCAATCGCCACCGTGGAAGATCAACACGGCGCGCAGGTGGAACTGTTGGTCTTCCCGAAGACCTATCAGATGGTGGCCCCGCAGATCGTCGAGGACAACATCGTCCTAGTGAAGGCGAAGATCAATTATCGAGAAGACGACATGCGGCTGTTCTGTCAGGATCTTAAGTCCGCTGAGCTCACCGTCGGCGCCGGCTCCGGAGTGCCCCTGCGCCTCAACATTCGCGTGGATCAGGCAACCCCCGACAACATGGCCAACCTGCGCCGGGTTCTAAGCCAGAACAAGGGCGATTCAGATGTCTACCTCACCCTTATCGACGGCGAACAGGAAGTGCAGTTCCTGCTGGGGCCGGAAATGCGCGTCAATAAATCCCCATCCTTGATGGGGGCACTCAAAGCGTCGACGTGGGAGGGAATTTTCTCGTAGCTCCTCGCGCCGAGTACGTTGCCGAGCATAAACCCCGCAGAGCTGTCACGATAGAGAAGACACACCTACATGCGCGTCCTCTGGCTAGGCTGCGCATCTTTCCAGGAGATGCCTTTTCATCATGCAGGTCAACAAGCAAGCGGTTCTAGAAACCATCGAGGAACTCCTCGACGACCTCGATAACCAGACATTGCACTGGTACTCAGAGATCCGAGCTACCACACCCACCCACTATGTCGGCGCCCGCAACCTCGTGCACTATATGACGCTGCGTGCCCACGACCGCCGAGGGGTGCAAGGCAACTTGGAAAGCCTGGGTGCTACGCGCCTGTCCACCGCGGAGCCTGCGGTGAAGGCACGTCTGCAGGCAGCGCACAACGTGGTCTCTGCCCTGGATGGTTGCTCGCCGCAGTTCGACGAGGAAGATGTAGCCGACGCCATCGTGGGGGCAGATGAACTTCTCGAGCAACACACGGAAGCTCTCTTCGGCCCGCGGGTTTTGCCGGGGGATTCCTCGCGCATCATGGTCACCCTGCCCGCCGAGGCTGCCTTTGACGAAGATCTAGCGGCTCGCCTTGTGAGATCCGGTATGGAGATCGCGCGCATCAACTGTGCTCACGATGGGCCGGACGTGTGGAAGCGAATGATCGATAACGTCCGCACCGCCGCCAAGGCCGCAGGGCGGGAAATCCCTATCAGCATGGATCTAGCCGGACCGAAAATCCGGACTGGGCGTATCGCGCCGGGGCCTGCGGTGGTGCGTGTACGCGTGCAGCGCGACGACGCGGGCACGGTAATTCACCCCTGCCGGTTGTGGATGATCCCAGAGGATCAGGAGCTGGAACCGGCACCCATGGCGGCCACCACTGAAGGGCGGCCGATCGTGAGCGTGCACGTTTCTCGGGAGTTCTTTGATTCCCTTGCCGTGGACGACGTAATCCATGTCGTTGACGCACGCGGCAAGCGGCGGAAACTCGGCGTCACAAAGAAAGACGGGGCATCCGGCGGCAGCGAAGGGGCGCTGGCAGAGGGACAGCAGAATATCTACCTGCAGCTTGGGGCGGAGCTGCGGACGGACACGGCGACAACCACGGTGCGTTCGGTGCCGCCAACGATTCAGAAGCTTCGCCCGTTGACCGGGGATCGATTGATCCTGACCAGCGCCGATGTGGTCTGTAACCCGCAAGACGGGGGAGTTCCCACTATCAGCTGTACCTTGCCGGAAGCGGTACAGGCCCTCGAGGTGGGCCAGCAGGTGCTCTTCGACGATGGGGCAATTGCGGCGCAGGTCGTGGAGACCCGAGATATGGCTGGCACAGCAGAAGCTGAGCTGGAGATCACCCGTGGCGGAGCAAAACTAGCCGAGTACAAAGGCATCAATCTGCCCGATACGGAATTGCCTTTGCCGAGCCTGACCGAGGAGGACGAGGCCGCGCTGGCCTTCGTCGCAGAGCATGCGGATATCGCGGCAGTGAGCTTCATCCGTACCCGCGAAGACGTCGCCTACGTGTTGGAAAAGTTCCGCGATCTGGGGGCCGACGACCTGGGGCTGGTGCTGAAGATTGAAACGATCCCGGCGTTTGAAAACCTAGCGCCCATCTTGCTGGAGGGCATGCGGCACGCGAGGTTCGGTGTGATGCTCGCGCGTGGCGACCTAGCCGTGGAATTGGGATTCTCCCGCATGGCAGAGGTTCCGGGGCAGGTGCTGGCGATGGTGGAGGCAGCGCATGTGCCGCTGATTATCGGCACTCAAGTGCTGGAATCCATGGCGAAGTCGGGCCTACCGACGCGCGCGGAGATCACCGACGTCGCTTTCGCCCTGCGCGCCGAATGCATCATGCTGAACAAGGGGCCACACATACCGGATGCAATTGGAATCCTGCGGGAAATCGGTGCGAAGATGGACCGCTCGCAGCGCAAGAACCGCATGCTGCTGCACCGGGTGCGCAGCTGGCGTTAGCTATTCTGCGGTGTAGCGAGCCTCCCATGGCCCCAGCCCCAGTGCCTCTTGTGGCTCGTCGCTCAAGTTCACGGTGACCTTCACTAGAGACTCCGGTGCTTGGTAAGTCAGCTGGATCCAGCGGCCCTGTGCTTCGGCCGTATCCACGCTGATCGGTGACACTGTCGGGTTTGTTCCCGCCAGCTTCTCTGTCACCGGCTCTTCGGCATCCGCCCACCAGCTCACGTCCAGCAACTCGGCCTCAGCCAGGCGGTGAGTACGCCGGAACTCCAAAAGCTCGGTGTAGCCCCGCAAAACTTCTGCGTGCGGGGCATCGTTGCGCTCGGCCCAGTTCAGCACGCTAGAGCGGAAGGTCTCTTCGGCGGCTGGGTTTGGCACGTCCTTTGGGTTCCAACCGGCACGGGCAAACTCGCGCATACGGCCTTCCCGAGTCGCCTGGTTCAGTTCCTCATTCTCGTGATCAACGAAGAACGCGAACGGGGTAGAGGCGCCCCACTCTTCGCCCATAAACAGCATCGGGGTGAAAGGACTCGTCAGTACGAGGGTGGCCTTGGCCAGTTGTTGAGAGACGGTGAGGTTCATGCTTGGCCTATCACCCGCGGCGCGGTTACCCGTCTGGTCATGGGTAGTCGTGTATGTCACAAAGCGCCATGTTTGTGGATCCGTCACCGGCCTGCCATGAGTGCGCCCGCGGAAAGAACTAAAGCGGCCATCGTGCCAAAACACCCGCTGGAACGTAGTAGCCAGTACCTCGAGCGTCCCGAAGTCCGAGTAGTAGGCATGATCCTCGCCGGAGACGACGGTGTGGATCGCATGGTGAATATCATCGTTCCACTGCGCCACCTTGTATCCCTCGGTGTACACGGGATCATTCTGGTCGGTTTCGGCAATGATCCAACTCGGCTCCGCAGCGTCGCGGATCTGCTCGATGATGCTCACCGCGCCCGTATCATCCAAAGCGTGCACCGCATCCAGGCGCAGGCCGTCGATGCCGAATTCCTGGGTCCACAGTCGTACGGCCTCTAGGATGTATGCGCGCACCTCGTCGGAATCTCTGCCTTGCAGATTCACCACATCACCCCAGCCGGTGGAACCGCCAGCGGTGTAGGGGCCGAACACTCCGGTGTAGTTCCCGTCCGGGCCGAAGTGGTTGTACACCACGTCCAAAACCACGGCCAGGTCGCGGTCGTGGGCGGCGTCAATAAGCCTTAACAGTCCGTCCGGCCCGCCGTAGACATCCGTGACCGCATGCCACATCACGCCGTCGTAGCCCCAGTTACGCTTGCCACCGAATGGTTGCACAGGCATGAGCTCGATAGCGGTGACGCCCACAGCTTTGAGTTCATCGAGTTTGTCAATGGCAGCGTCGAACGTACCTGCCTCGGTGAATGTGCCGACGTGCAGCTCGTAGAGAACCTCACCCTGAAGCGGGCGCCCCAGCGGGCGGCGTGGACTATCGATCTGCCACACCTCTGATAAACCGTGGATGCCATCGGGTTGGCGCCTGGAACGCGGGTCGGGGAAGACTGGCGAACCGTCGACGGAAAAGCCATAGCGATCGCCAGCAGCGGCAGGCACATCGGCATGGAACCAGTCATCGGTTCCGCGCGTCATCGGCAATCGCTGTTCGGAATCGTGCTCGGATTCGGTACCTGATTGTGCTGGTCGGAGGACTAGATCTACGTTTTCGGCCAGGGGAGCCCACACGGAATACATGCGTCCTACCCTAGCTGCGATAATGGGAGCATGCTCGCTGATAATGCCTCCCGACCCGAACCCTCGTACGTCCGCCCCCAGGCGGGTAGGTACACCGCAGAAGTGGAGATCAAACGTTCCCGCTTTATCGCGCTTGCCGAGCGATGCACCAGCGAGAACGAAGCCCGCGAGTTTATCAGCGCAATTCGCCGCGAATATCCCGATGCGCGCCACCACTGCAGCGCCTTTGTCGTGCATGTCGACGCGGCACAGCCGATTGAACGTTCCAGCGATGACGGTGAGCCAGCCGGCACCGCAGGCCAGCCGATGCTGGAGGTGCTAAAAGGGTGGAGCGCCCCCAAGCCGCTACAGGATGTAGCCGTAGTGGTGGTGCGATACTTCGGAGGGATAAAGCTAGGCACCGGCGGGCTTGTGCGCGCCTACCAAGATGCCACCCGCGAAGCCTTGCAGCAGGTGCCGTTGACGCTGCGACGTCAGCTGGACCTATACACCTGCGAGGTGCCACATGCGGATGCCGGGCGAGTGGAGGCCGAGGTGCGCGCCGCCGGATATACCGTGGTGGGCATGGAATACAAGGCTGCAGCGGAACTGGCTATTGCCTGCGAGCCCGGCGCGCCACTGCCGGACTTCCTCGCCAGCATCACCAGCGGGGCGGTAGATCCCCACCTGGAAGGTCAGCGCTGGATTGAAGACGCGCTCTAGAAACCGCGCGAATGCACCAACTCCTAATAACTACACGGCGCTTAACTACACTGTAGAAGCATGAGTAACTACGGCAACCTGCCCGCCCGCCGCCCGGGCACCGACCCGATCGCCCAGCGCAAGGCTGAGGTTCGCAAGCACTCCCGGAACATCCAAATCGCCGGTGGCGTGGGTGCGGTAAGCCTCGTCGGTGGCCTGACGATCCTGCCCACCACCTTCTTCGCAGTTATCGTGCCGATTCTGGCTGTGGCTTTCATCGTCTACAGTGGCTTCAAGATCAAAGGCATCGTCGAGCACAAAGATCAGTGGTGACGCACTCCGTTGGCCAACACTCCTTCTAGCAAGGTTCGCATCGACGCATGGGTGTGGGCCGTCCGCCTATGTAAGACTCGCGCCCAAGCAGCGGAGGCCTGCCGCGCGGGACACGTGAAGATCAACGACGTATCGGTAAAGCCGGCCCAGCCCGTGGTGGTGGGGGATACAGTGCGCGTGTGGATACATCACCGCGAGCACATTGTGGAAGTCACCCAGCTGCTGTCTAAGCGCGTGGGTGCGGAGCTCGCACGCAAAGCCTATATCGACCATTCTCCACCGCCACCCGTAATCCCCGCGATGCCGCGCCGGGATCGGGGAGCAGGCCGTCCGACGAAGCGGGAGCGGCGCCAATTGGAACGCTTCAAACGCGGTGAGCTCTAGGTAGCTCTTGCCGGCTCTAGCCCGTCTTTTGCCCCAGCTGCTGCCACCTATGGCCCAGCCTTCCGGGGCGCGATTGCGCATTGTCGCCGATGTGCACCGTCTTGCGGATGTGCTCGCGCCCGTAGGCGAAAAGCAGCATATCGTCGATCAGTCGGACTTGGCCGGGGTAATAGGGGTAGTTCATGGCCTTGCGCAGCGCCTTAAGCCGCTTCGGTGCCAAAAGCTCGCGCAGCTGGGGGATCGTCGTAATGTCGTGGGCCGCCAGCATCTCGATTGCATAGTGGTAGTAATCCACACGAGAGGTGGGGTATTTCTCGCCGACGATGCGAGTGAGTACTCGTGGCAATGAAGCAGCGTCCAGCGCTCCGTCCACATCTGCGTCGGAGCGAGCCGTATCCAGCACAGCGGCAATCTTGTCGAACTGCTCATCCGCCAGCTCGATCAGTCCTGCAGCCAGCGTAAAAGCACGCTGAATCTCCGGCGCGCTCGTTTCCGGATGCTCCTGGTTTTTGTAGCGCACGTCATGCTCGAACTCCGCCCATGCGTGCTGCAGAACGGTACGTAGTTGGATCTCTATGTACTTTGGTGACGCCCCATCCTCCGCTGCCCAAGGTTCATTCTTAGCGGAGACGATAAGGTGCTGGCTGGCGTAACCAAAGCGTCCCTCGCGCGCAGTCTCGGCGGCCTTGTCGATAACTCGCACCACCTCGAAAAGGTCGGAGAGTGCTTCTTTAAGCTGCGGTATCTCCGAGGAATGGAAGGTAATCACGCGCACGCCGATAACGTCGTGGGCGTCGACAAATGAGTTGTACTCGGGGTAGGCCTCGTTGGACAGTTTGCGAGCGAAGCTCATTCGATCCTTGATTCGCACGCTGACCCGATCAAACGTCAGGCCGGCGTCATCAAGAACATCAATAATGCGCGCCTCCAGGGCGCCGGCGACGTTGGGGCGGGACTGGATCCAGGCGTCGTAATCCGCCAAAGCGGGGTGCGCGGACTTTTTCGGCATTAGGCTCCCATGCGCGTGAGGATCGCCTGACCGCGCTCGCTAAACAGGCTGTTGAGCGGCACTTCGCCTTCCCACATGCTGCCGGAGAGACGATCCTCCCACACGCCCTCGGGCAGGGCCACAGTCGTGTCACCCCAGCCATCGCGCAGCACGTCCAGCGGGCGGCGGGTGACCAGCGTGATCACGTCCTCGCCCCGCATAGTTCCCAACAGGTGGCGCTCCATGGTGCCTGTAGCCATGACGGGCAGGTAGCTGGCTGCATCGAGCTCGAATTGGTTGCGGATCTGCAAAGCGGTCGCGATGACGTAGAGGCGCTCGTCGTCGGCGTTGCGGATATCTCCGCGGGAAATGCGATCCAGGGCTTCCAGCCGCTCGGCAAAGTCCACCTTGCGGCGGTTATCCGGATCCACGAGGGAATCCGTAAAGAACTCTGTGCCCTGGTAGATATCCGGAATTCCAGGGCCCATGATCTGCAGCAACTTCTTGGAAATGGAGACTGTGTTGGCCGCCGGGGCGATGTGGTTGACGTAGGAGGTGATGTCCTCGCCGAAGTTGTTGATCGTGGAATCTATCCATGCGTGAATAGAGTTCTCGAAATCCTCATTGACCTCGAACCACGTGGTGTGCACTCCGGCTTCGCGCATGGCCTTTTCGGCGTAGGCATGCAGGCGCTCCCGCAGTTCGTCGGAAACAGCACCGTCGACGGGCCACACGCCAATCATGTTCTGTAGCAGGAAGTGGCAGGTAGCGCCGTCGACGTATTCGATGCTGTCGCAGAGCTCAGCGAAACGCTCGGCGGATTCCGTGATGCAGCCAATACGGCTGCGCACGTCCTCGCCACGCTTTGTGTCATGCGTTGTCAACGCAGTCATGGCCTTGGGCCACAGGCGAGCACGTTCTGCCTGCAGCAGGTGGAACTCGGCGGGGGAGACCCCGAAGCGGCCCGGCGCACCGCCGACTTCCTGCAGGCTCACTAGGCGCGAGCCACGGTAGAAAGCGGTATCTTCCACACCCTTGGCCATCACAGCACCACAAACCTGGGCGAAGCGGATATTCGCCTCGCCACGGGAAATCAAAGCAGTGGCGATCAAATCCAGCGCATCGGCGCGCTCCGGATAGCGAATAATCATCTGGGCGATAACGGTGCTGGTTACGCGGGACAGCGACTCATAGTCCGCACGGTATACCGGCATGGCGGCAATAAGATCGATGAGGGCTTCACGCAGTTCCTCATCCGATACAGCCTCGCCAGAGGTAGACCAGTTGTCATTGCGTACCGCGCGAGCCAGGCGACGCACCTCGGCGGCGAGCTCCTGGCCGGCTACCTCGCTCTTGAGCTCGTACTCGGCTTGTTCGAAGGCTGCGGCATCCCACATGGATCCCGTCATGTCCAGTGCGAGCTCAGCCATGGTGCCGACGGCAGGGCGGTGGACGAACACGCCATCGAGCTCGCGCAATGCGTCGTAGCCCGTAGTGCCATCGACAGCCAGACGCGGATCGAGTGGCTCGGTGACCCCCAGGATCTTCTCCACTAGCAACCAACGCTCGTCGCCGATCAGCTTGCGCAGCTGCTTTAGGTAGTTGAATGGATCTGCGAGGCCATCCGGGTGATCTACGCGCACGCCATCGATGATGTCAGCCGCGATCAGCTGGTTCAGAATGCGGTGGGAGTGTTCAAACACCACTGGGTCTTCCTGCCGCAGGCCGGCCAGACCGTTGATACTAAAGAATCGGCGGTAGTTAATCACTCCGTCGCGCCAGAACATCAGGCGGTAGTGCTGGCGGTCGTGTACCTCCTGCGGGGTGCCGCCCAAGGTGCCCTCGGCAATGGGGAAGCAGTTGTCGTAGTAGCACAGCATAGGCTCGGAGCCCTCGGCGTCATCGCCAGGCTCAATGCGCAGCTCCGCAACGTCATCCTCGCTGCCCAACACTGGCAGCCCCAGCCGCCCGTTTGCGCCATTGTCCTCTGACCAGTCAACGTCGAAGTAGGCGGCGTACTCGGATTCCTTGCCCTTTTTCAGCAGATCCCACCACCAGGGGTTGAGCTGCGGATCGTCCACGCCCACGTGGTTCGGCACGATGTCCAGCAGCAGTTTGATGCCCACCTCGTGCGCCTTGTCGGCCAGGGAACGTAGCCCCTCAATCCCGCCTAGCTCGGGGTTAATGGTCGCCGGGTCGGTCACGTCGTATCCGTGCGTCGATTCCGCCGGAGCCTGCATTACAGGGGAGAGATAAAGGTGCGAAACCCCCAGGCGAGAGAAGTAGGGGAGGTGCTTCTCCGCGTCGGCGAAGGTGAATGCTTGGGTGGGGTCGGATCCAGGTCCACGGAGCTGAAGGCGATAGGTCGCTGACATGACTCCTAGGCTACTTGGCTACTTAATTAGCTGCAGAAACTCCTGGAACCCTATGATCTGCAGTTCCTGCCCCTTATCCTGCAACTCCCGTGCCCGCTTCTCTTTGGACGTCATGGAGTGCCACTCGCCGACAATCAACATCGTCGTCTTCTTCGTCACGTTCTTCGCTACCACGCCGCCCCGCGAGGCAATCATGTCCCATACCTCGCCCTTGTCGTAGGGCTCCACGTCGCCGGTCACGCACACAGTCTGCCCGTAGATCGGGCCGTCGATATCCGCTTCCTCGTTCGCTTCGGGCACGACGTCCGGTGTGGCCACCTTCGCCCATGGTGCGGGCGAGCGGCGCTGTTTGTTGTCTGATGACGCCCCCTCGTCCCCGTCGCTTGAGGCCTCTGCAGAACTAACCCATTCCTCCGCGGAGATGTCCTCGTGGCCTTCTGTGCTGGCAGGGGAGCTGACCTTAGTGCCTTCCTCCAATGGGTATCCCGCCTGCAGGTTGGTGAGCTGGCTATCCAGCGCGGCGAACTCCTCGGTCTGCGAGGGGGAAAAGTTCACCCGCGGGCGCTCGGCGTCAAAAAGTAATTGGATAAACCCCGGTGAACAGCCCTCGGGAGCCTGCTTGTACCAGCCAATAAGTTCGGAGGCAGGGCGCGTGACGTCCGGGTACAGCGAGGAGCCAAGTGGCGAACGAGTCACTCGAATCTCCTGCTCAGTGAGCGTGACCTCCGCCCCGCGGGCGGGGAAGGTGGAGGAACCAGTCGGCATGTTTAGAGCTTGACCTCCGTGGTGATCGGGCGCTGCAGAATGACGGTGCTGCGGCCAGCGATCTCCAGAGTGTCCCCGCCGGAGAAGCTGCGGGTTTCCTCCGGCACGCCGGTCGGCTCGGCGGTATCGACGACGACGGTCCAGTTTTCCTCATCACTGGGCTCGACGTGCATCACATTGTGGCGCCGCGGCAGAGTGAACGTGATCGGCTCGTGATGGGCGTTGAAGCAGAAGATAAAGGAATCGTCCTCGACAGGGCGCCCCTGCGGATCCGGCTCGTCGATTGCCATGCCATTGAGGTGCACCATCAGGGACTTGCCGAAGTCCGCATTCCAATCGGATTCAGACATCAGATCGCCATTTGGAGTGAGCCAGGCGATATCGCGCTTGGCCACATCCTGACCCAGCGGACCGCCGGCCAGGAAACGGCGGCGACGGAAAACCGGGTGCGCCTGGCGCAGGTGAATGAGGTAGCGCGTGAATGCGTGCAGCCCCTCATCCATGTTTTCCCAATCCATCCAGGAAATCTCGTTGTCCTGGCAGTAAACGTTGTTATTTCCGCCCTGGGTGCGGCCGATCTCATCGCCGTGCGAGAGCATCGGGGTGCCCTGGGAGAGCATCAGGGTGGTGAGGAAGTTACGACGCTGCTTGTTGCGCAGCTGCAGGATCTCCTCATCATCCGTCGGGCCTTCCACGCCACAGTTCCAAGAACGGTTGTGGCTCTCACCGTCGCGATTTTCCTCACCGTTGGCATCGTTGTGCTTTTCGTTGAAGCTGACCAGGTCGTTCAGGGTGAAGCCGTCGTGGGCGGTGATGAAGTTGATCGACGCGGTCGGGCGACGGCCTGTGTAGAGATCCGAGGAGCCCGTCAGGCGGGAGGCGAACTCGCCCAGCGTGGAAGGCTCGCCACGCCAGAAGTCACGCACCGTATCGCGGTATTTACCGTTCCACTCGTTCCACAGTGCGGGGAAGTTACCCACCTGGTAGCCGCCCTCGCCGACATCCCAAGGCTCAGCGATGAGCTTGACCTGGCTGACGATCGGATCCTGCTGTACCAGGTCGAAGAATGCGGAAAGGCGATCGACATCGTGGAACTCGCGGGCCAGAGTGGAAGCCAGGTCGAAACGGAAGCCGTCGATGTGCATCTCCGTGACCCAGTAGCGCAGCGAATCCATAATGAGCTGCAGCGTGTGCGGGTGGCGCACATTCAGGGAGTTACCCGTGCCCGTGTAGTCCATGTAGTGGGCCTCGTCACCGTCGACGAGACGGTAGTAAGCGGCGTTATCGATACCGCGGAAGTTCTGAGTCGGGCCCATGTGGTTGCCCTCGCTGGTGTGGTTGTAGACCACATCCAGGATCACCTCAATGCCCGCGTCATGATAGCTGCGCACCATCTGCTTGAACTCTGCGATGGCGCCTTCAGCGCTGGGGGAGGCAGCGTAGTCGCGGTGTGGAGCGAAAAAGCCCAGGGTGTTGTAGCCCCAGTAGTTGCGTAGTCCCATATCGCGCAGACGATCGTCGTGGACGAACTGGTGCACCGGCATGAGCTCCAC
The DNA here is from genome assembly GCF_055862885.1 of Corynebacterium sp. p3-SID1761. Classification (NCBI taxonomy): domain Bacteria; kingdom Bacillati; phylum Actinomycetota; class Actinomycetes; order Mycobacteriales; family Corynebacteriaceae; genus Corynebacterium; species Corynebacterium sp. p3-SID1761. The sequence goes on from NZ_JBSQBJ010000002.1 coordinate 142,637, forward strand.
AGCAGTGACACCCAGATCCTTGAAGTACTCCACGATGGAGTGGTGACCCAGCCCGGCATAAGTGCCGCGCAAGTGTTCCGGGACATCCGGGTGCGTCATCGTCAGGCCCTTTACATGGGTTTCGTAGATGACGGTCTTGTGCATCTCAATATTCGGACGGCGGTCATGGTTCCAATCAAAGTATGGATTGATGACCACTGAACGCATTGCGTGCGGAGCGGAGTCTTCCTGATTGCGCTTCTCCGGGTTATCCGGATCGTTGATGTCGTAGCTGAACAGCGAGGCATCGCCATCGAAAGCGCCATCGAAGGACTTGCCGTAGGGATCCATGAGAAGTTTCGATGGGTCACAGCGCAGCCCCTTGGCCGGATCCCACGGGCCGTAAACGCGGTAGCCATAACGCTGACCGGGAACGATACCGGGGAGGTAGCAGTGCCAAATGTCTGCGTCGACCTCTTCCATCTTCACCCGGGTTTCCGCACCCTGGCTATCGAAAAGGCAGAGTTCGACGGATTCAGCTACCTCGGTGAATAGGGCAAAATTGGTGCCGTTGCCATCGAAGGTGGCGCCGAGTGGGTAGGGCTTTCCAGGCCAACCGACCAGAGGCTCACCGGGCGCACGCAATCCACTTTTATCTGACAGTCCGAAAGTCATGGGCACCATTCTAACGGCTAAAACCGCGGAGTATTGTTTCTACTCCTATCACTGCTTGTCGGTGCGCATCCTCCCGTGAAACCGTCTCTGATTCGGCCTTCCCCGTAGGCGACCCCAAGTTCTGTAGCACGTTCTGGCGTGCCTGAAGTTCTAGGGCAGAACCGAAGATAAAACGCAGCAGGAGCTTCGCTGCGTCTTCGGCGCTGGAGGGGGCACCACCGGACTTTAGCTCAGCAGCGAGTTCTGAAGTGAGATCCCTTTCCAACGTGCCGCTGGCCACCGCTGCCAGTGTGATATCAGCCCCGTCGCGCAGGGAGGTGAGGGCGTCAAAAAGTAAAGAACAATACGTCGCCGCGCTTCCGGGGCAGGCAGGGACTTCCGCGAGGATTGATTCGGCGATGCCTCCCAGCAGCGCTTGTTTATTGGGAAAATGCCAGTACAACGCACCCGGTGCGACATCGAGGGAACGAGCGAGTCGCCGCATCGTGAGATCGGCCAGGCCATACTGCTGCAGGATGTCGACGGCGGTACTCACGATTTTCTTGCGGTTTAGCTGCACGATGTACAAGGGTAGTGGACGCGATTGCCGTAGGGTGTGCCACATGAAGATTCGAAAGACATGCGTGGCTGCCTTGTGCGCGGTGAGCCTTCCCCTCGGTCTGACGGCCTGCGGATCCGACGGCGCAGAAGACGCAGAAGACAACGCGGGTAATAACAACGCGGGTAATAACGCGGACAACGCCGCGCCCCAGGACAACCAAGGCGAACAGGCGGGTGAAGGGGAAATCACGCAGGCTCCGGTGCAGGGACCGGAGTACAAGACGGCTGCTAGCGAGGAAGATCAACAGCAGATCATTGACCTGCTGCACGGACTGTCCGACGGCGCGCGACCAATGGATGTGTACCTGAACTGGACCATCGACAACACCTGCCGCGCGGATATCGACCAGCAAGGGGGCGAAGAGGCTGCACGTCAGCAGGCTAAAGACTCCGCAGGTCAGGGCAACTTCGACGAACAGCCGGGTAGAACGCCGAATATCACCGACATCAAAGATGTCATGGCCGAGGGCGACAATGCGCACGCGATGGTCACCATCGTTGAGGGGGAGCGCAGCGACACCAATCGCATGTACTTCAAGCGCGAGGATGCGAAATGGAAGTTCTGCCACACCCTAGGAACGCAGGGGTCGCAGGGCTAGGACATTTTAGGACATTGAAGAAAGTAAAAAATGCGCAACGGCACCAGCTGATTCCTCGGCCAATCGGGGAGGCAGCACTCGTTCTTTTCGTCACGCTGGTGGTGTTTATCCTGTTGGGATTGGTGTGGGGGCTCATCCACCCGACCACCCAACTGACCATGGCAGCGGACGGTGGGGCGGATACCGTCCCGGGGACCGAGGATGCCTCGTTTAAAGCCCTGGCCTATTTTTTGGCCCTGACTGGCCTTGGTGGCATGGCAATTGGACTGTGGGCCTTTCGCACCCGCATGAGGAGCCTGCTGATGATGCTGTGGGTCGGTGTGGTCACGCTCTGGGGCTCGGTGACGTGCTGGACCGTAGGAACGTGGTTGGCAGAGAAACTGCATGCCGATCCATTGCCTACCGATCCGCACCCAGGGGATCTATTTCACCTGGTGGAGGCAACTAATCCCGGTTCGGGAATGCTCGTAGCCACGGCATTAGCGCTGGTGGTGTACTGGTTGGCGGCGACCTTCGTCGACCCAGAAGATTTCTAGACCTTTAGTGATCTAGGGCCGCGGGGGACTAACGTAGCAGGAATGCTAGACAAGATCTTAGAAAGCATCACCCGCGTAGACGGCCGGTGGGAAATGCCAGATACCATCACCACTGACGAGTGGGCCGCGGAGGTGCAGCGGCTGAAGAAGGAGCGGAACGCGCTGATTCTGGCTCACAACTATCAGCTGCCAGAGATCCAGGACATCGCCGACCACACGGGCGATTCCCTCGCACTATCCCGTATCGCCGCGGAAACAGACGCTGACGTGATCGTTTTCTGCGGAGTGCACTTTATGGCCGAGACTGCGAAGATCCTGTCACCAGAAAAGACGGTGCTTATTCCCGACGCCAATGCGGGGTGCTCCCTAGCCGACTCCCTTACAGCGGAGGAACTGCGTGAGTGGAAGGCCGAGCACCCAGAGGCTGTGGTCGTCAGCTACGTAAACACCACAGCTGATGTGAAGGCGTTGACGGATATCTGCTGCACCAGTTCCAATGCAGTAGACGTCGTGGCGAGTTTGCCGGAGGATCAGGAAGTGCTCTTCGGCCCCGATCAGTTCCTCGGCGCTCACGTGCGCCGCAAGACCGGGAGGGACAATATTCACGTGTGGGCGGGCGAGTGCCATGTGCATGCGGGTATTTCTGGGAAGGACTTAAGCCAGCAGGCGCACGATAACCCGGAGGCCGACCTGTTTATCCACCCGGAGTGTGGTTGTGCCAATTCGGCGATTTACCTCGCAGGCGAGGGGGTTGTGGAGTCCGAGCGGGTGAAGATGCTATCCACTGGTGACATGATCTCGCAGGCGAAGTCCACCAGCCAGTCCACGGTTCTGGTTGCCACCGAGGTGGGCATGCTGCACCAATTGCGCCAGGCCGCCCCGGGCGTTGATTTCCGTGCCGTCAACGACCGCGCGTCCTGCACCTATATGAAGATGATCACCCCAGCCGCGCTACTGCGCTGCCTGGCTTTGGGGGAGGACGAAGTAACGGTGGACGAGCAGACCGCAGCCAAGGCCCGTCGCTCCGTGGAGCGGATGATCGCCATTGGTAACCCGGGAAGTGGGGAATAACGATGGAGACCACCCTTGAGCTGCCTTTCCCCGCCCAACTATCCGACCCCTCCCGCATTCGCGCAGCTTATCTCCGCATGGCAAAGGTCGCATTGGAAGAGGACTTTGGCGACGGTGCGGATGTCAGTACCCTAGCCACCGTCCCCGCCGATGCGACGGGCACGAAGGTAATGCGAGCACGCCAGTCTGGAGTGATCAGCGGACTCGAAGCCCTGACGATCGTCGCGGAGGTTGCCGCCGACCGGCATATCGACATCACCCCGCTAGTCGCCGATGGGGATCGGGTCGATGCCGGCGCGGACATTGCACGAGTGGAGGGGACGATCCAGCACATCCTCATGCTGGAACGCACCCTGCTGAACATTCTGAGCCATGCTTCGGGCATTGCCACCCAAACACGCGCGTGGGTGGATGTCGTCGCAGCCACCGCTAGCAGCCCGGGCGGATGCTTGGTGCGTGACTCGCGGAAGACCCTGCCCGGAATGCGCATGCTGGAAAAGCGCGCGGTCGTTCACGGCGGCGGCTACCCGCACCGCTACAACCTGGGCGATCAGGTGATGGTAAAGGACAATCACGTGGAGCTCTCCAACGCCGCCGAAGCCTATGCGCGGGTAAGGGACTTTTTGGGTGATGACGCCACCACGTGGGTAGAGGTCGAAGTGGATACCCTGGAGCAACTTTCCGACCTGCTTGGTGCGGATCGCCCTCATCCGCCACAGGTGCTACTGGATAACTTCAGCGTGGAGGATACGAAGAAGGCTGTGGAGTTGCGCGATAATCGAGCCCCGGAGGTGCTTTTGGAATCCTCAGGCGGGTTAACTCTCGATGTAGTGGCTGACTATGCAGCCGCGGGCGTGGACTCCGTGGCGGTGGGTGGACTGACCCACAGTGTGCGTGCCCTCGACATCGGGTTGGACTAACCCTCCCAGCGTTCCAATGCCGCCCGCCTGCGCTTGTCGAGTTCCCAGGCCACCTCTTCGTGGCCAAGCTCCCTGGCAGCCACAAGTGCCATGGTGTAGCCACCGATAGTGCGCTCGTCATCGGCGCTGAACTCGGACCATTCCGCCACCAGGCGGGCATTCGCCAAGGCCTCGTCGAAAAGCCCACAGTTCAAGGCAGCTTCGGCAAGGGCGTAGCGCAGGTTGAGGATCGCGGGGGACAGTGGGCACCCTTCTGCACCTTCCAAGGCAGAACTGGCAAGCTCCCAGGCCTCGCCCTCGCATCCTTCGCCCAGCAGTGCCATTGCCGCCAAACCGGCATTGTGCAGGGCAATTACTCCGGCATCCAGCTTGCGCGCCAGGCGCACGCAGGCCTGCCAATGCTCAGCCACAGCAGCCAGCGAATCCGCGTCCTCGCCCTCCGCTGCCCGGAACATCTCGAAATGCGCCAGCATGTCATGAGCCTCGTACAGGGAAACCGTGCGCGCATCCGTGGTCGCGCCGTCTTCTTCCAACCTGTCGATCAGTGCCGTTACCCGCTCTAAAGCCTCCGTCCGCCGGCCGCGGAACCACGCTTCCTGCGCGAACCACAGCTGACGATCCGCCGCCGAAGGGGGCTTCGACCCGAACCTCCGTACAAGTCGAGCGAAGATGTCCGCAAAGTCGAAGCCTTCGGCGTCATCCTCAAAAGAACTAGGAAGATTCGTGGCCACCGCGAAGCCTGTCGTGGCCGCGGAGGTCAGGCGCGCGGCGATGGCAGGGGCAATGTCCCGGTGCGTCAGCGCGGGAGTTTCCGCGAGAGTGGGGGAATCCGGATCCGGGCGGAAATCATCAAAACCCTGGGCCAATTGCGCCAGCATTTCCTGTGGTGAATGCAGCTCCGTCAGGGTGCCGGGGCGACCTTCCTGTGTTAGAGCCTGGTGAGCAAGCAGCGCCAAGGCCTCCAGAGCCAGCGCGTGGTCGTTGTTGCTGCGCGCCCACGTGCGCAGATCCTGCAAGGCGGCGATGGTCTCATCGGCGAAACCCAGGTGATCCGCCGCGCTGGCGCGCATGCTGTAAAACTCGCCCACCAGCTCTTGCGGCACCTCGTCCGGGGTGGCTAACCAGTACTGCCTGGCGAAGTCGCTGGCCAAGCGCCAGCTCGCCGCTGCAGACGCCCCCGAATGCGCGGCGCGACTGCTGTCCTGGAGCAGTGAAAGGAGTGTCTGGGCCATGGCGTAAACTTTAGCCCAGCATAAGAATGCTCCCAAGAATCACTCGGAAGGATGCGGCGTACACGATGACTAACGCTGAGCTGGACTTTAGCCGGATCGACCTGCGGGGACAGACCCCGACTACAGCTGAGCTGCGCCATCGTCTTCCCCGTGGTGGCACGGACGTGGATTCGGTGATTCCCACCGTCCAGCCGATCGTTACGCAGGTACGCGAGGGCGGGGCTCGCGCGGCTTTGGAGATCGGGCAGCGCTTTGACGGCGTAACCCCGGATTCAGTGCGGGTTCCGGCCGAGGTTATTGACGCCGCCGTGGGGACGTTGGATGACGACGTCATCGCAGCGCTGAAAGAAGCCATTAACCGAGTGCGTGCTTTCCACTCCGCCATCCGCCCAGACGATAAACAGGTGGAGGTCGCGCCGGGCGGCATCGTGACGGAGCGATTCATTCCCGTACAGCGCGTGGGCTTGTACGCACCGGGCGGCAACGCGGTGTACCCGTCGAGCGTGATTATGAACGTTGTGCCTGCTCAGGAAGCTGGAGTGGAATCTCTCGTAGTGGCCTCCCCGCCGCAGGAGGGCGGCTGGCCGCACCCGACCGTGCTGGCGGCTTGTCAGCTGCTGGGCGTGGATGAGGTCTGGGCAGTTGGTGGCGCGCAGGCCGTGGCTCTGTTGGCTTATGGTTCGACAGCCGCAGGTGGTGAGGAGCTGGAGCCGGTGGATATGGTCACCGGTCCCGGCAATATTTTCGTTACCGCAGCCAAGCGACTGTGTCGTTCGGTGGTGGGCATTGACTCCGAGGCAGGCCCCACGGAGATTGCCGTTTTGGCCGATGACACTGCCAATGCGGTGGAGATTGCCTACGACTTGATTAGCCAAGCGGAGCACGACACGATGGCGGCCTCTGTACTCATTACCGACAGTGAACAGTTGGCCGATGAAGTAGTGGCGGAAATGAATAAGCGCTACCACATCACGCAGAACTCCGCGCGTGTCGCCGAAGCCCTGGAAGGCCAGCAGTCCGGTGTGGTGCTGGTTGACGATATCGCTGCGGGCATCCGCGCTGCCAACGCATATGGGGCGGAGCACTTGGAGATTCACTGCGCGGATTCTCACGCAGTGGCCGCGCAAATCACCAATGCCGGCGCGATCTTCATTGGGCGTTTTAGCCCGGTTCCGCTGGGCGATTACGCTGCGGGCTCCAATCACGTACTGCCGACCTCCGGCACGGCACGTCACTCTTCGGGGCTGTCTACCCTGACGTTCCTGAAGTCCGTGCACGTCATCGACTACAACGAGGAAGGGCTGCGCGGCGTGGCGGATACTGTCATCACGCTGTCCAAGTCCGAGGGACTTCCAGCCCACGGCGAGGCCATCAGCGCTCGCACAGGCGGCACTGAGAGGTAGTGAGGAATCATGGCTGAGAACAACAACGCAGCAAATACCAATAAACAGAACATTTCGCTGGCTGACCTGCCGCTGCGCGAGGAGCTGCGCGGTAAGTCCGCCTATGGTGCACCGCAGCTGACTGTGGCGAACCAACTCAACACCAATGAAAATCCCTACCCACCGTCGCCGGAGATTGTCGAAGGCATCGCTCGGCGCGTGGCAGAGCTCGGCACCAAACTGAACCGCTATCCCGACCGGGACGCAGTGGGATTGCGTAAGGCCCTTGCGGCTTATGTGAGCCAACAGACGGGTGTGGGCGTCACTAAAGAACAGGTCTGGGCGGCCAACGGTTCCAACGAGGTGCTGCAGCAACTCCTGCAGGCATTCGGTGGGCCCGGGCGCAGCGCGATGGGGTTCGTGCCGAGCTATTCGATGCACCCGATCCTGGCTGCGGGCACACAGACCGAGTTCGTGACCGTTGAGCGAAAGGCCGAGAATCGCTTCGACATTGATGTTGACGAGGCCCTCACTGCCATCGCCGAACAGCAACCCAATGTGGTCTTTATTACGACGCCGAATAACCCCACTGGCAATAGCACTCCACTCACCGACATTGAGCGCATTGTGCAGGCTGCCCCTGGCATCGTCATCGTGGATGAGGCCTACGCGGAATTCTCCGACGAGCCGAGTGCAGTGGGACTAGTGGAGCAGTATCCGACGAAGTTGGTCGTCTCCCGCACCATGTCCAAGGCCTTCGACTTTGCGGGCGGGCGCCTGGGCTACTTCGTTGCTCACCCGGCGTTTATCGAAGCCGTGATGCTGGTGCGCCTGCCGTACCACCTGGCAACGTTGTCACAGGCGGCAGCGGAGGTGGCGCTCGAGCATTCCGACGCGACGCTGCAGACGGTGGCGAAGCTGCGTGCAGAACGCGACCGAGTGGTTGCTGGTTTGCGCGAACTGGGTTACGACGTCATCGATTCGCACTCGAACTTCGTATTCTTCGGCAACTTCGACAAGCTGGGGGACGCGCACACGGTGTGGCAGCGTTTCCTGGACCAAGAGGTGCTGATCCGCGACGTTGGCGTGCCCGGTTGGCTGCGCGCAACTGTCGGCCTGCCGGAAGAGAATGATGCTCTTCTTGCCGCGGCTGCGCAGATGATGGACGATTAGACGGACGCTTCAAGAACTTTCAAGAGAACAAGACCAGAGAGGCAGGTGCAAAGCTACTGTGGCAACGAATCCCGCCCCGCGCATCGGGAAGGCCCAGCGAGCCACCAAAGAATCCGATATTAAGGTCGAGTGGAACCTAGACGGAACCGGCAAGACCGATATTGATACCGGCGTGCCGTTTTTCGATCACATGCTGACCGCCCTCGGCGCACACGGCTGCTTTGATCTCACCGTGCATGCCCGTGGCGACGTGGAGATCGACGCACACCACACCGTGGAAGACACAGCCATTGTGATGGGCCAGGCGCTCGCACAGGCATTGGGAGATAAGGCAGGAATCCGCCGCTTCGGCGATGCTTTCATCCCGATGGACGAGACACTGGCACACGCGGCGGTGGACGTATCGGGACGTCCGTACTACGTGGGCGTGGGGGAGCCAGAGCAGATGCTCAGCGCGGTGATCGGCGGGCACTACGCCACCGTCATTAACCAGCACTTCTTTGAGACCCTGGCGCTGAACTCGCGTATTGCGCTGCATGTGCGCTGCCTCTATGGTCGCGATCCGCACCACATCACGGAGGCGGAGTTCAAGGCAGTGGCCCGTGCACTGCGGGCCGCCGTGGAGAACGACCCGCGCGTGGGCGGAGTCCCGTCGACTAAGGGAACGCTGTAGTGGCGCGCCCACAGGCGCTGACCATTGAAGAGCTAGAAAAGATCGATTCCGTGTGGCAGGCTCCCGGCCTGAAAGCCACACTGGTCTCGGTCTTCTGTGCGTTTGGCGGTTGGGCGCTGCTACTGCCGGTCATCCCCCTGGCCGTGATCGATGGGGGCGGAACGGACGGTATCGCCGGTCTATCCACCGGTGTATTTATGGCTGCGACGGTTCTGACGCAGGCTTTCACCCCGCGTCTGCTGCGTGCGGTTGGATATTCGCCCGTCATGCTTGTTGCCGGTTTGCTGTTGGGCTTCCCGGCGCTGGTGTACATCGCCGATATGTCCGCAGTGACGGTGCTGGCCATCGCGGCTGTGCGTGGTGTGGGCTTCGGCGCGGTAACCGTGACGGAAGCCGCGCTGATCGCGGAGCTCGTTCCACCAAGACTGGTGGGACGTTCCTCCGGTGTGTTCGGCGCGACGGTGGGTGTGACCCAGCTAATCAGCTTCCCTCTGGGAATGTGGCTATATGGCAGCTTTGGCCTGGTGAGCGTGTGCTTGGCTGCGGCGGCCTACTCTGCCGTTGGAGCTTTGGCCGCTTTGCAACTGCCGAAGGTTGAGCGCGAGAACTCTCCCGGTGTGGCTGCGGATATTCCGGATAACGCGACCGCGCAGTCGGATTACACCCCGGCTGCGCCGCGTGCAGCGACGTGGAAGCTGGCAACTGTGCCGGGTCTATCCATCGGCGCAGCTGCTGTGGGCTTCGCCGGGTTTAGCACCTTCTTGGCGCCCGCCGCCGGGGAAATCGACGCGAGCGTGGCGGCCACGATTTCTGGCTTGGCGCTGAGCATCGTGGGGTTGATGCAGATCGGCTCGCGCCTTTTCAGCGGCTGGTATGCCGACCGTGTGGGCGAACCGGGCCGTTTGAATGCACTCGGCTTGGTGCTGTGCGTAGTGGGTTTGGGGTCGGCTGCCGTCATGCTGGCCGTGCATCCGAGCGGTGGGCTATTGCTGATGTGGTCGCTGGCATCGGCTGCTTTCTTCGGCGTGGGTTTTGGCATCAACCAGACAGAGGCGCTGCTGATGCTGTTCGACCGCCTGCCCCGGGCCGAGTCCGCCAAGGCCTCCGCGCTGTGGAACATGACTTTCGATGGCGGTACCGGTGTTGGTGCTGTCTTGCTGGGGTTCGTCGCAGGTGCACTGACGTATCAGGGTGCGTTTATTACTGCTGGCGCGGTCGCTCTGGCGGGCTTTGTCATCGCTGTCCTTGACCGAATCGTAGGGCGTCATCGCCTTACCGATCACGGCAATGTTCGCGAAACACTACGCCGTGTCCGAAAGCGAGAATTGCGCCCAGGTAAGTCCGGCTAAACTAGCTAGCTATGACTTCTTCTCTTTCTTCTCGACGCCCACATGTCGCCCTCTTGGACTATGGCAGCGGAAATGTACGCTCCGCCCAGCGAGCGGTAGAAAGGGCTGGCGCCGAGGTTGAGGTAACCCGCGATCCGGAGACCGTCCAGCGAGCCGACGGGCTTTTAGTGCCGGGGGTAGGGGCATTCAGTGCCTGTATGAAACAGCTGCACAGTGTCCACGGCGACCGAATGATTGGGCAGCGCCTGGCAGGCGGGCGCCCGGTGCTGGGAATCTGTGTTGGCATGCAGATCCTTTTCGAACAGGGAGCCGAGTTCGCCGAAGGTGCAGACGAAGGATCCGCGGCTTATACCGAAGGCATGGGCGAGTGGCCCGGCACGGTGGAAAAATTGGATGCGGACGTACTTCCGCACATGGGGTGGAACACCGTGGAGGTGGGCGACGGTACGTCCGCGAGCGCACTGGGAGCGCCCGCTACTGAAGGATCGAAGATGTTCGCCGGGATCAAGGATTCCGAACGATTCTATTTTGTGCATTCCTATGGCGTGCAGGAGTGGGAGCTCATGACCGACGGGCGGACAGAACCGCCACTGGTGCATTGGGCACGTCATGGGCGCAGCCGCTTCGTTGCTGCGGTGGAAAACGGTCCGCTGTGGGCCACACAGTTCCACCCGGAGAAGTCAGGTGATGCGGGGCTGCACCTGCTGCGGAATTGGGTGGAAACACTCTAGATCTGAAAGTAGTACTTCTTTGACCGATTCGAGCTTCGCTGACCTCTCTACACGTTAGGATTCTTCCTATGGCTTCTACTGAAAACCCCCGTGCTCTGACCCTGCTACCCGCCGTTGACGTGGCCGACGGCCAAGCCGTCCGACTGGTACAGGGTGCCGCAGGCACAGAGACCAGCTATGGCGCGCCGATCGAGGCAGCTCTGGCCTGGCAGAACGCGGGTGCGGAGTGGATTCACCTGGTGGACCTTGACGCAGCCTTTGGCCGAGGCAGCAACTTTGAGCTGCTCAAGGAGGTCACCGGTCAGCTAGATGTGAACGTCGAGCTTTCCGGAGGCATTCGCGATGATGAATCGCTGGAGCGTGCTTTGTCCACCGGTTGCCGCCGAGTGAACATTGGCACCGCAGCGTTGGAAGATCCGGAGTGGTGCGAATCCGTCATCTCTCGTTATGGCGACAAGGTAGCTATTGGCCTGGATACCCGAGAGGTCGACGGTGAATGGCGCTTGCGTGGCCGCGGCTGGACCTCCGATGGAGGCGAGCTGTGGGAGGTACTGGAGCGCCTGGACTCTCAGGGAGTATCGCGCCTCGTCGTCACCGATGTCAGCCGCGACGGCATGCTGAACGGCCCAAACATCGACCTGCTGCGCGAAGTGGCCGCGGCCACCGATGCTCCAGTTGTCGCCTCTGGCGGAATTTCGAGCCTGGACGACATCCGCGCTCTGGCGGCGGTCGTGGACGAGGGCGTGGACTCCGCCATCGTCGGCAAGGCACTATACGCAGGCAAGTTCACCCTGGAGCAGGCTCTGCAGGCAGCTCGAGAAGGTGGTAACTAATGACAGCCTTCCACGGAGTACACCCTGAGGAGTTGGACACGCGGTCGCTGCTGGCCATCGCTGAGGCCGCCGTGGATGAAGCCGAGACGACGTTCACCGCAGCAGTCGGTGCAGAGCCGGAGGTCATTAAGTCTCCTGGCGACTTCGCTACCGAAGCCGATCTGACCGTCGAACGGCAGTTGCGTACACTGCTGACCCAGTACACCGGTCTGCCCGTGCACGGCGAGGAATTCGGTACCGTACGCCCCGGTGAAGTCCCGGGGGAGAACGTCACTGAGCCCAACCCCAGCGACGCCATGGCCGATGGCCTGGATGGTCCTAGGCGTAAGTCTCTCGAAGCTGGCGACCAGGAGCTGCCGGAGACGTTTTGGGTGGTTGACCCTATCGACGGCACTGCTAACTATGCAGTGGGTAATCCCTTCGCCTGCATCCTGGTCTCCCTGGTACACCAGGGGCAGACCATGATTTCCGTTACTGAAATGCCACTGCTGGGCAAGCGCATCACCGCTCGTCGTGGACACGGACTGCTCGTCGATGGGCACCCGTCGCGCGCTATGCCGCCGTCCGACCCAGGTGTCACCCAGATCAGTTTCGGCTCCATCCTCTCGCAGCGTCGCGGAAACCTGCCGATTTCATACCGGCAGGACATGCTCAACGAAATTGGTAAGTCCTACCCGCGCATGCGCGTGACCGGTTCGGTCGGCATCGACCTAGCTTTCACCGCCGCCGGAGTGTTTGGTGGCACGGTGACGTTCAGCCCCAACCTATGGGACAACGCGGCGGGCATCCTCGCTGTAGAGGAAAACGGTGGTATTGCCACTGACTTTGCAGGTAATCCTTGGCGCCCGGGCGTCTCTGGTCTGGTCGCTGGTGAGCCGGAGGTTCACGCCACCCTTCTGCAGCACATCCAAGCCGTGCCGATCGGTACCGCTGCCCGCAATGCCCAAGAGATCCGCGACCGAGGGGGCATCCGATGAGCGTCACCGTGCGCATCATCCCTTGTCTAGATGTAGATAACGGCCGGGTAGTGAAGGGCGTGAACTTTGAGGGCTTACGCGATGCAGGAGATCCCGTCGAGCTGGCCAAGCGTTATGACGCGCTGGGTGCTGACGAACTGACGTTCCTGGACGTCTCCGCCTCCAAGGACGGCCGCGGCACCATGCTGGATGTGGTGCGTCGCACCGCAGACCAGGTGTTTATTCCCCTGACCGTCGGCGGGGGAGTACGCAGCGAGGAAGACGTGGATGCATTGCTGCGCGCAGGTGCCGACAAGGTCTCCGTGAACTCTTCCGCCGTCGCTCGCCCCGAGTTGCTCAGGGAGCTCTCACAGCGCTTTGGTGCTCAGTGCATCGTCCTATCTGTAGACGCGCGGCGCGTACAGAACCCAGATGAGGCAGACAAATACCCCTCCGGCTTTGAGGTCACCACCCACGGCGGTACCAAATCCGCTGGAATGGATGCTGTCGAATGGGCCCGCACCGGTGAGGAACTGGGAGTAGGGGAGATACTGCTGAACTCCATGGACGGCGACGGCACGAAGGCCGGCTTCGACATCGAGATGCTGCAGGCCGTGCGTTCGGCTGTTTCCATCCCCGTCATCGCCTCCGGTGGCGCCGGCGCCCCGGAACACTTCCCACCCGCAGTGGAGGTCGGGGCAGATGCCGTACTAGCCGCCTCCATCTTTCACTTCCGCGAAGTGGAAATCAGCGAGGTCAAGCAGGCACTCGCCGATGCAGGATACGAGGTGCGGCTGTGAGCAGCACCGACCCGGCAACCTTTGAACTAGACCACGCCATTGCCGAGCGGGTGCGCTTCAACGCTGACGGTCTCGTGCCCGCCATCGTGCAGGATGCCACGAACGGTGATGTGCTGATGATGGCGTGGATGAATGACCACGCCCTGGCACACACCCTAGCCACCCACAAAGGCACCTATTGGTCCCGATCGCGCCAATCCTATTGGATCAAAGGCGAAACAAGCGGCCACACCCAGCGCGTCGAAGAAGTACGCCTGGACTGCGACGGCGATACGGTGCTGCTGAAAGTCGAGCAGACCGGCGCTGCATGCCATACCGGTGACCGCACTTGTTTCGACGCCGACCGCTTGGCCTAACATGTTTGGCATGGGTGACAACACTTCCAGCCGAGCCACCGGCGACCTGACGAGCCGTGAGACATTCCGCAGGCTCGCCGCTGACCACCGCGTGGTGCCCGTTGTACGCAAGGTGCTTGCCGATGGAGAAACTGCACTGTCGGCTTATCGTAAGCTCGCCGATGGACGCCCCGGCACTTTCCTGCTGGAGTCCGCCGCCCACGGGCAGTCGTGGGATCGATACTCCTTTATCGGCACTGGCGCCCGCTGCGCTTTGACCGCTAAGAGCTCCGTGGACGACGGTGCCGCCCGCTGGATCGGCCAGCCGCCTGTAGATATTCCAGAGGGAACCGACCCGCTCGACGCGATCCGTAATACCCTTGCCCACCTGCAGACCGCCCCGATGCCAGGCCTGCCGCCGTTAACGAGCGGCCTGGTGGGGTACATGGGTTATGACATGATCCGCTATATCGAGCGCATTCCCGATACCTGCACCGATGATCTGAATATTCCCGATATGGTGCAGCTCCTCGTCGAGGATATGGCCGTCGTGGATCACTACGAGGGCACCATTTGGCTGATTGCCAGTGTGATCAACTGGGATAATTCTGATGAGCGCGTGGACGAGGCATACGACGAGGCAGTGGATCGGCTCGACGCCATGGTGGAACGGCTGGCTAGGGGAGTAGCAGGGGGCGTCACTACCTATAACGACCCCACGCCCGACTACCGTCGGCAGCGCACCTACGACGACCACCGTCAGCGCATCGGCAAGGTGAAAGAGCATATCAAGGCCGGCGATGCGTTCCAGGTGGTGCTGTCGCAACGTTTCGAAATGGACACTGACGTCGAGGCGATCGATATTTACCGCATGTTGCGCGTATCGAACCCTTCGCCGTACATGTTCTTGCTCAACGTTCCTACCGAGGATTTTGACGCCACAGCATTCCACATCATCGGTTCCTCCCCGGAATCGCTGGTGCAAGTCCGTGACGGAAATGTCACAACGTTCCCGATCGCCGGATCCAGGCCGCGCGGAGAGACAGTGGAGCAGGACTTTGCCTTTGAACGCGAGCTGGTAAACGACGAAAAGGAAAACTCGGAGCACCTCATGCTGGTGGATCTGGGACGTAACGACCTCGGGAAAGTCAGCGAACCCGGCACCGTGGAGGTGCACGACTTCCGTCACGTTGAGCGCTACTCGGCGGTAATGCACTTGGTCTCCGGGGTGTCCGGCAAGTTGGCTGCGGGGCAGACGGCAGTGGATGCGTTCAACGCGACCTTCCCAGCAGGGACGCTATCGGGTGCGCCGAAGCCCTCGGCGTTGAAGATTATTGATGAGCTGGAGGACACTCGCCGCGGAGTATACGGCGGAACTGTCGGCTATTTTGATTTCTCCGGAAACACGGATCAATCCATCGCGATCCGCACTGGGTTGTACAAGGATGGCACGGTGTATGTGCAGGCAGGCGGAGGAATCGTCGCGGATTCAGATCCGGAAGCCGAGGATTTGGAAACGCGCAATAAAGCCGCCGCAGTGCTGCGGGCCGTTGCCGCCGCAGAGACCATCGAGAGTGCGAGTGCAGAGGTAGGACAGTGAGCAAGGCGAGCAAAGTAGAGGACAGCAAAGTAGAGGACAACGGCATCACGCAGAAGGCCAAGCGTATCCGGCAAATTGCCCTGCTGTGTGTTTTATTGAGCGCCGCGGGGCTGTGGGGAGCGAGCCGACTGAAGTTCGTGACCGTGGCCATCGATGACGACAAGGCCGGCGCCTCCACCAAGGAGCTCGTGGGTTCCGTGTGGGATCCGGCACTAGTGCCTCTAGCACTGGCGATGCTGGCTTCGCTGATCCTCTCGATTGCGGTGCAGCCTATGATCCGGCGAGTGCTGGGGGTGGTGATTGTTGCCCTGGCGGCGACGGCCAGCTTCCGGGCGGTGCAGCTGCTGACCAATGATGTGGATCTGGCTAGAGCTAAGAGCATCTTGACCAGTGGAGCGGCAACCCAGAAGCAATCGGATCCGGTGCAGATCTCGGACTGGGCACAAGTAATCAGCGGTGAAGTACATTCGCTGGGAATCGTGCTCGTGCTTCTCGCGGCGGCGGTGGGAGTCGTCGGTGGTGGCATCCTCATCTTGCGCCCCGGTCAGGAGTCCAAGGGACACAGTCGATACGAGACCCCGGAGGTACGTCGCGCCGATGCGGAGGAGGACCTCGCGGAGAATCCAGATTCAGCTCGCGTGTTGTGGGATGCCCTCGACGCGGGGGTGGATCCGACCGAAGAATCCGATTTCTCCCGCGCCAAGCGCGGGCGATAAGCTCATAAATGTGACACACATGACTGTTCTCGACCAGATCATTGCCGGGGTGCTAGAAGACCAGGCCGAGCGGGAAGCCAAGATCCCATACAAGGAGATCAAGGCCATGTCCCTGGACGCACCACCGGCGCTCGACGCCCATTCCGCGCTGGCCGCCCCGGGGGTCAGTCTCATTGCCGAGGTAAAGCGCGCCAGCCCTTCCAAAGGGCATCTCGCCGAGATCGCCGAGCCCGAAGTACTGGCCAAGGCCTACGAAGACAATGGGGCAACAGCCATCAGCTGTCTCACAGAGGAACGACGCTTTAAAGGCTCCCTGGCGGACTTCGATGCAGTTCGGCGCGCGGTGAATATCCCGCTGCTGCGCAAGGACTTCATGATGAACCCCTATCAAATCCACGAGGCTCGGGCACATGGCGCGGACATTATCCTCCTCATCGTCGCAGCCCTTGAACAGCAACGGTTGGAATCTCTGTTGGATCGCAGCGAATCCTTGGGCATGACTGCCTTGGTGGAAGTACACACCGCCGAAGAGGCAGAGCGCGCCGTTGCAGCTGGAGCGAAGGTCATCGGCGTCAACGCGCGAAATCTGAAGACCCTGGAGGTGGATCCGGAGGTGTTCGGCAAGATCGCCCCAGCGCTGCCGGATGACGTCGTGAAGATCGCAGAATCGGGCGTCAAGAATAAACACGACCTCAATGCATATGCAGCAGCGGGTGCAGACGCAGTGCTCGTCGGCGAAGGGCTCGTTACCGCTGGTAACCCCGCACAGGCGTGCCGGGATCTTGCAGCGGCAGGAAAACACCCCGCTTGCCCACAAAAAAATTCCTAGACGATAGCATGTAACACTGTGACTACCGAAAAGAACTCCAAGAATGCCGATGCACAGGGCAAGCCCCTGCCGACGGTAGGCGAGATCCTGGGTACCGCCACCCACCACGAGCCTGACGAGCGTGGGCATTGGGGAGAATTCGGTGGCCGATACATCCCCGAAGCCCTCATGGCCGTGATCGACGAGATCACCGATGCCTGGGCGAAGGCACGTTCCGACCAGGGATACCTCGATCAGCTCGACGAGCTACACCGCACCTACACGGGGCGGCCGTCCCCGCTGTACTACGCGGCACGCTTCTCTGAGGAAGTGGGCGCGGAGGTATGGCTGAAGCGCGAGGATCTTAACCACACCGGCTCCCATAAGATCAACAATGTGCTGGGGCAGGTGTTGCTGGCCAAGCGCATGGGTAAGACTCGCGTCATCGCTGAAACCGGTGCAGGCCAGCACGGTGTGGCCACGGCGACGGCCTGTGCGCTACTCGGCATTGATTGCCGTATCTACATGGGGGCTGTCGACGCCGAACGCCAGGCCCTCAACATTGCCCGCATGCGCCTGCTGGGTGCCCAGGTGGAGGTAGTGGAGATTGGCTCCCGCACGCTGAAGGACGCCATCAACGAAGCCATGCGCTTCTGGGTATCCAACGCCGATGACACGTATTACTGCTTCGGCACCGCCGCAGGCCCACACCCATTCCCG
Source organism: Corynebacterium sp. p3-SID1761 (assembly GCF_055862885.1). Taxonomy (NCBI): domain Bacteria; kingdom Bacillati; phylum Actinomycetota; class Actinomycetes; order Mycobacteriales; family Corynebacteriaceae; genus Corynebacterium; species Corynebacterium sp. p3-SID1761. Next base: position 160,325 of record NZ_JBSQBJ010000002.1, read on the forward strand.
CAGATGGTGCGCGACCTGCAGCGAATCATTGGAGTGGAAGCGCGCCAGCAGTTGCTGGCCGAAACCGGCAAGCTACCCGATGCGGTGATTGCCTGCGTGGGTGGCGGTTCGAATGCTATCGGTCTGTTCCACCCGTTCATCGAGGACGAAGGCGTGGACATTGTCGGTGCCGAAGCCGCCGGAGATGGCATGGAAACTGGCCGCCACGCTGCGCCGATCACCCTGGGGCTACAGGGCGTATTCCAGGGTGCGTACGCCGATCTTATGCAAGACGAAGACGGCCAGATCATCGAATCGCACTCCGTCTCCGCGGGTCTGGACTACCCGGGCGTGGGGCCGGAGCACTCGAAGCTGCATGCTGAGGGTCGGGCCCGTTACCTACCTATTACCGACGCCGAGGCTATGGACGGCTTTAAACTGTTAACCCGCCTGGAAGGCATTATCCCGGCCATCGAGTCCGCGCACGCTGTGGCCGCCGCGGTGAAGGTCGCGAAGGAAAAGCCGGGTGCGACGCTTATCGTGAACATTTCCGGCCGTGGTGACAAGGACGTCACGACAGCTGCGAAATGGTTCGACATTCTGGATCAGACAAGCGAGAAGGATGGCTAAGGCATGACCTCCCGACTTTCCCAGGTGTTCCTCGACGCCCGCGCCGAGGGGCGGGCTGCGCTGGTGGCCTATTTCCCCGCCGGCTATCCCACGGTGGCTAAATCTAAGGAGCTTGTCACCGAGCTGGCTCGGCACGCCGACCTTATCGAGGTAGGCGTTCCTTTTACCGACCCGATGATGGACGGTCCCACCATCCAGGATGCAGCCAACGAAGCTCTGGCCAATGGTTTCCGAGTGAAGGACACGATGGATGTGGTTCGCACCGTCACCGAGGCCGGTGGCAAGGCCGTCATCATGTCCTATTGGAACCCGATCCTGCAGTACGGCCCCGAGAAATTCGCCGCGGACCTGGCCGCTGCCGGGGGATTGGGCTCCATCATTCCGGATCTTCTACCTGAGGAAGCCGACCGGTGGGCACAGGCCTGCGCCGCGAATGATCTGTCGCCCGTGTACCTCGTAGCACCCTCCACCACGCCCGAGCGCATGGCCCTTACTGTTGACGCCGCCGATGGCTTCATTTACGCCGCATCCCACATGGGAGTGACCGGTGCGCAGAATGAAGTTTCCCACTCTGCAGAGGAACTCGTGGCGCGCGTGCGCGAAGCAACGGAACTGCCGGTGGCAGTGGGGCTGGGTGTGAAGACCGGGGAACATGCCACAAGCATTGCCGCCTACGCCGATGGCGTGATTGTCGGCTCCGCCCTGATCCAAGCCGCAGCTGCCGGCAACCTGGGTGAGCTAGCCGCCGAGCTGGCACAGGGAGTGCGCGCATGACGGCGGTCATTCCGTCGCCGCCCCAAGGGGTATGGGAACTAGGTCCCATACCCATCCGCGCCTATGCGCTATGCATCCTCACCGGAGTGGTGGTGGCCTATTTCTGGACACGTCGCCGCTACGCAAAGCTGGGCGGGGATCCAGAAGTCACGGTCGACGCTTTGCTTGTCGCCGTGCCCGCGGGAATCATCGGCGCCCGCCTGTACCACGTCATCACCGATCACCAAAAGTATTTCGGGGAGGGGAAAGACCCGAGCCAGGTGTTTAACATCACCAACGGTGGGTTGGGGATCTGGGGTGGCATCGTCCTCGGTTCCCTGGCAGTGTGGCTGCTCTTTAAAACAAAGAAGCTGCCTTTGGGAACCTTTGCCGCGGCCGTCGCGCCCACGATTCCACTTGCACAGGCAATTGGCCGGTTTGGAAACTGGTTCAACCAAGAGCTTTACGGCGGGCCCAGTGATGCCCCCTGGGCGCTAGAGATCTACCGGCGCGTCGACGAGAATGGGTATTCCGCGCCCGTCACCGGACACTCGACCGGGGAAGTACTGGCTACCGTACAGCCGACGTTCCTCTACGAGCTGCTGTGGAACCTGCTCGTCGTAGTTCTGCTGCTAGTCGCAGAACGCTACTGGCGAGTAAGCGGGGGAAGGCTATTCACCCTTTACGTGATGGGGTACACGTTTGGGCGATTCTTTATCGAAAATATTCGCACCGGTGCAGCCACCACCGTCTTCGGCGATATACGTATCAATGTTGTGGTTTCGGCAGTGGTGTTCCTGGCCGCCACGGCGCTCTTTGTGTGGTGGACGCTGAAAGAGCGCAGGGCTAAGGGCGTCACACCCAAGGAGTAGCGAGGACCACGGCGCGGGGTTATTCTCGAACTCGTGAATAGAAGAACCAAGATTGTTTGCACCCTGGGTCCTGCGGTTGCCTCGAAAGAGCAGATCCGCGGGCTCGTAGACGCCGGAATGAATGTTGCGCGCCTGAATTTCTCCCACGGCGAGCACGCTGACCACGAGCAAAACTACAACTGGGTTCGAGAGGCGACCGACGAGTCCGGCAAGGCGGTCGGCGTGCTCGCTGACCTGCAAGGCCCGAAGATTCGACTGGGGCGCTTCGCAGAGGGCGCTACCGTCTGGGCGACCGGTGAAACCGTGCGCATCACCGTTGATGACGTACAGGGCACCCACGACCGCGTGTCCACCACCTACAAGGGACTCGCCCGCGACGCGCGCCCTGGCGACCGCCTGCTCGTCGACGACGGCAAGATCGCCTTGGTGTGTAAAGAAGTCGACGGCAACGATGTCGTGTGTGAGGTCACTGAAGGCGGCCCGGTTTCCAACAACAAGGGTGTCTCCCTGCCAGGCATGAATATCTCCGTGCCTGCACTAAGTGAAAAGGACACCGAGGATCTGCGCTTCGCCCTGCAGCTGGGCGTGGATTTCATCGCGCTGTCATTCGTGCGCAGCCCCTCTGATGTGGAGCTTGTCCGCGACATCATGGACGAGGTGGGCCGTCGCGTACCGGTGATCGCCAAGCTGGAGAAGCCCGAGGCCGTCGATGCACTGGAGCCCGTCATCTTGGCCTTCGATGCCATCATGGTTGCCCGCGGTGACCTTGGCGTGGAGGTACCGCTGGAGGACGTGCCGCTGGTGCAAAAGCGTGCCATCCAGATCGCCCGCGAGAACGCGAAGCCGGTGATCGTGGCAACGCAGATGCTGGATTCCATGATCGAGAACTCCCGCCCGACGCGCGCGGAGGCCTCCGACGTGGCCAACGCCGTGCTCGACGGTGCGGATGCCGTGATGCTCTCCGGCGAGACCTCCGTCGGCAAGCACCCAATCACGACCGTCGAGACGATGGCGCGAATTGTTGCCGCAGCCGAAGTTGATGGGGAAGTGCCGCCGCTTACGCACCGTCCGCGCACCCGCCGCGGCGTGATCTCCTACGCAGCCAAGGACATCGGCGAGCGCCTCAACGCGAAGGCACTCGTTGCCTTCACCTCGTCCGGCGATACCGCTAAGCGTGTCGCGCGCCTACGCTCTCACTTGCCTCTGCTGGTGTTCACCCCGTCGCAGGCCGTGCGCTCGCAGCTGGCGCTGACGTGGGGCGTGGAGACGTTCCTGATCGAGGACGTGAATTCCACTGACGAGATGATGGACACCGTCGACCACCATCTGCTGGCTATGTCGCAGTACAAGTACGACGACATGATGGTCGTCGTCGCCGGCTCCCCACCCGGAATCTCCGGCAACACCAACATGATCCAGGTGCACCTACTGGGTCAGGAGCGGAAGAGGTAGCTCAAGGTCGCGGCCAACGCCGCGTCCGTGGAGGTGCCCAGCGCCTCGATCCGTGGGGCGAAGCTTCCGTGGTGATTGCCCGGCACTGGCTCGCCGGAGTTCCACAGCTCCGGATCAGTCGTGCCGATCGTCCAAAAAAGATACGGCACATTGAAGTGGCGGGGGATCTCCGAGAAATCTTCGGAGGCCGTCCACGGTTCGGCGTCAATAGAATCCTCGCCGAAAACCGCATCGAAAACCGGGCGCACCTGCTCGAATACGCTAGGGGTGTTATCCGTTAGTTCGCCGTGGGCGGAATAGACAAACTCTGGAGGAACCTCGCACCCCGACGCAGCGCACTCGCCGCGCACGACACGCTCGATCGCGACGTAGGTCTTATCGCGCACATCGGTGTCGTAGAAGCGGCAGTTAAGTACCAGCGTTGCCGTATCGGGGATGGTGTTATTCGTATGCCCCGCAGAAAGCGTGCCGACGGTAATGACCGCGAAGTCAGACGGCGCGACCTCGCGGCCGACGATGCCCTGCAAACGCACGACAATCAGCGCAGCAAGGAACGTTGGGTCGATTGCATCCTGCGGGCTCGAACCGTGTGCGGACTTGCCATGCAGCGTGATGGTGATCGTGTCGCACGCCGCCAGAACAGGCCCAGGCGCGGACATTACCGTGCCCAAACGACCCGGCAGAATATGCTGGCCCAGGCACACGTCCGGGGTCGGGATCTTGTCGGCCAAGCCGTCGTTGATCATATTGCTGGCACCGGCGGTGACTTCCTCCGCAGGCTGGAACAGTGCAATAAAGGTGCCGTGCCACGCATCGCGGCGTTCGTCGAGGACCGCGCACAGTCCCATCAAGGCGGTGGCGTGCATGTCATGGCCACACGCATGCATCACTCCATCGTTCTTCGAGGCATAGGGCAAGCCGGTGGTCTCCTGCACCGGGAGCGCATCGAAATCGGCGCGCATTAGCACTGTTGACTCGTCTGCCCCTGCGCTGCTTGGGTTACGGAATACTGCGGTGACGCCATGTCCGCCGATACCGGTGGTTACTTCGCAATCCATTTGCGCCAACCGGGCGATAATGTGCTTTGCCGTCTGTTCTTCCTGCAGAGACAACTCGGGATTTTCGTGCATCCACTGGTAAAAGCTGTCCTGCCAGCTCAGATCCACACCGTGGTTCGAGATGAACTCTGCAATATCTGCGTTGCGCATTTACGGGGAAGTCCTTTCTAACGGATGGCCGGGTTGTACTTCAGCATGTTGGGGCGGGTGGCACAGTCTTCGCCGAGACGGATTCCAGGCGCGAGCTTCCCCTCCTCCTGTGCAGTGAGCAGTGCATTGAGTACGCGTTCCCTGAGATCAGCGGGGGAAATCGTGTTGATGAAGATCTTCGTACCGCCTTCGAAACCAGCCATGGTGGATACACGCCATTTGATCACGATGCGCCAGGGCATGGGCACGTCCACGTCCAAGGGACGGTGAAGCCATTCTTCGTTGCAGGGAATGTGTGGCCCGGCTGCGACGTGGCAGGCGTGAACCAGATCCGAGACAGCATCGCGTTCGGCGTCGGTCATAAGCCACGGCTCAGTCGTCGCGGATTTGGAGAAGACTTCCAGCGTTGGCCAGCGGTGTCCGAAGCCCGCGAAGGCGATGGCATGGTCGTTCTCGGCGAAAACGAGGTTGTGGCGGGCAGCGTAGTCGACGGCCCATTCGTTGTACATGTTCGGGTTCGCGCGAACCTGGGCGATCTCGAGTTCGTTTTGCAGGCCGTGTTCGTCGATAGCGACGAGTTGCTTGTGCAAGTGTTCGAAGCTGGCTCCCGCCGGGGCGAGCCAGTTTTGGAAGGCGGCGACATAGCGCACATAGCGGTTGGCGCGGTACAGGCGGTCCATGCTGTCGACGGTGAAAGCGATGAAGTGGCGGTGGTTTTCCCAACCCAGTGTGCCGCTGGATGCCAGCTGGTCGGTGGATTCTGCACCGGGGACATAGTGGTCGCGGGCGATGATTACGTCGTGACCACCGGCGAATAGTGAGCCGCTTTCTTCGTAGAGGGTCTGTAGACGGCGGTCGGGGGAGAAGAGCTCATCGAGTTCTTCTTGGGTCTTCCCACCGGCGGCCCATTTGGTGCGCAGGATCTGTTCGACGTGATTCTGGCCGGCTTCCTCTGCCAGATAATCGGCCATGTGCTTGGCGGCTGTGGGGTTCATTCGGTAGCCGTAGTTCAACAGCCAGTAGTCGTACGTCAGGATCTCAAACAGGTTCGCGACACGGCGGAACAGTGGTTCGGTGTTCTCTAGCTCGCTGACGGGAAGGCCACGGAGGATGCGTGGCTTACCGTCCTCGTCCAGCACCAGGCGTGCCTTCTCCGGCGGAGTGTCCAGCTTACGGTTGAGCCCGAATGCAGTAGCAGAGTCGCGGTCGGCCACGGTGCGTACTTCTGGTCGGTGCTCTGCGATGGGGCGGTTACCCCGTCCGGGGACTGTCCACACCTCGGTGCCGGAAAATGGGTTGACCTGTTTGATCGTCCCGTCTGGCAGGGTCGTCAGGGGTGGTACGGGCGCGGGGTGCGAAGTATGGGAACCAATCACGGCACACAGTCTAGTCGTTTTGAGGTTCTGTCGATCACACCACTAACCCCACACCGTGCTTGCCGTTCACCGCTGCGTGCTGCCACACTAGGGGAATGCCAAAGATTACTTTTCGGCTGCTGGCTAACCATGAGCAGCTGGCCACAATCGAGCAGGATTTCCGCTCCATGATTGCAGCCCTCGGCGAGGCGTTTGAAGGCACGCTGAATTGCCAGTCCGGGCTTCCCGCTGATCCCGAACTGGTCACTACTTGGGTGGAGCTTTTCGGGGAGAGCCCCGACGAAGGATCCGACCCGGCCACCGGCGCCGAACTTACCGTCGACGTCGCCCGTTACGACATCGGCTCTGTTTCTGGGCTAGCCATGCATTTCGCGGAGCTTCTCACTACCCGGGAAAAGGAACCCTCCGAGCCGATCCTGCGCCAGGTCCACGACGATCCCGGTTCGCCCCGCGTGCCGTGGCACGTCACTGTGGCTTCGGTATAACACCCCTTGCGTGCGTGGTGAACTCCTCTCCGTGGTGGTTCACCCATTTGATAGTCCAGCCGCCGTCCTGCGTACTCGCCCTCCACTGGCCATTGGTCTTTAGGTTGTGGTGGGTTCTACAAAGGCATTGCATGTTTCGCACATCCGTCGGTCCACCTTCCGCAGGCTCCGAGTGGTTGTACGGCACAATGTGGTCTTTGTCGCACATCGGCGCCGGGTGTTCGCACCCGGGGAATCGGCATGTCCCGTCCCGACCAACTAGAAATTCTTTCATCTCCCTGCTGGGCGTGTACTGTTCTACCGCCGGCGGCACCGTCACACTCTCCACTCGCGAGGCGAAGCTCTCATAGTAGTCAGCCTGCTCAGTGCTGATCGCGCCAACACCGGGGATGAACCCGGGCCCATGCTCCCACCGGAACACGTGCACGTGCACCACAGCATTGGACTCTTCGCCGCTGATCAGTCCTGCAATCACATCCATCCGTGCCTGTGCCAAGTCACAATCCAGTTTCCCGGCCAGCACTTTCGCCTTCTTGGTCACTGCTTCCCACATCCGCTGCGATTGATCCTTTGGCATGTTTAGTGTCCAGCGCGAAAACTCCGCTGCTCCGCCCAGCGTTGCCACCGAACTCCGCGTTGCGGAGCGTTCCTCCGCCGCTGCCTTCTCACCGGTCGCGAAGGGAGCGGGGAAGTCCCGCGCAATCACTTCGCACAGATATTCCCCAAGTTCTTTCGCAGTCGGCCCATCTTCCCGCGCGCTGATGCAATCCACTGCGTGCTTTTCCAGGTAGCGGTTGAGCTGTTCTAGCTCCATGATCGCCCGCCCTGTTTCGTCGGGTTCCGTCAGCGCTGCTGCGTAAGCGTTTCGTACACGCCACACCTGCTCTAGGTGCCGCACGCCAATTATCCCTGCCTTCAGCGCGGCAAGTCCCAATAAATTCATCACTGCGAGTATCTGTGCCGCGTGTGCGAACACTGTCGCATCTGCCGTCCCCGCCTTCCGCTGCGCTTGTATCCGCGCCACGGTTGGGTCGTCGATCACGCTGTACGCATACGCCGCGTCGACCCTATTGCACATTCGCCGCATCTCGTCGGCATCCATTTTTGCCCCCCTTTGTGTCCGAGCGCCGCTTACCTTACACACGGCCCCGGACACCCCCTCTCCCTTCTTATCGACGCCCCCTCGTTTTCACCCCTAGAGCAGGCTCGATAGGAACTCTTGGGTGCGTTTGTGCTGCGGGTTTCCAATGACCTCCGCGGACGGTCCGTGCTCTACGATCACGCCGCCATCCATGAATGCAACTTCGTCGGCTACTTCGCGAGCGAATCCCATTTCGTGGGTCACTACAAGCATGGTCATGCCGTCATCGGCCAGTCGGCGCATTACCCCCAGTACTTCGCCAACCAGCTCGGGATCCAGCGCACTTGTCGGCTCGTCGAAGAGCATCAGCTTCGGGCGCATTGCCAGCGCACGGGCGATGGCTACGCGCTGCTGCTGGCCGCCAGAAAGTTGCACAGGGTAGGCGTCGGCCTTGTGCGCGAGCCCGACCTGGTCCAGGAGCTTGTGTGCGTGTTCGAGGGCTTTGTCCTTATTTTCACCGCGCACCTGCACCGGGGCTTCGATGATGTTCTCGATAACGGTCCGGTGGGTGAAGAGGTTAAAGTGCTGGAACACCATTCCGATGTCCACGCGTTGTGCGGCCGCCTGCTTTGGTGTCAGCTCATAGAGGTTGCCGTTCTTTTCGCGGTAGCCGATCAGTTCGCCGTCTACTTCGATCCGTCCGGAGGTCACCTTCTCCAGGTGGTTGACGCAGCGCAGCAGGGTGGACTTGCCGGAGCCAGAGGGGCCGATCAGGCAGGTCACGCCGCCGCGGGGAACGTCGAGGTCGATGCCTTTAAGGACGTCGAGTCGACCGTAGCGCTTCCACACGTTCTTGATGGCGATCATCGGCGCGTTGTTGTCAGACATGGTGGCTCCTAGTCCTTCTTATCGTTCGGCGTGACGGTGACATTGCGCGGGGGCACGCCTTCGGCGTCCGCAAGGGCAGCGAGTTGGCGCTGCGTGAGCTGGCGCGACGATCCGCGAGAGAAGTAACGCTCTACGTAGAACTGCGCGATCATCAGCAAGCTAGTGATCACCAGGTACCACGTGGCGGCAACCAGCAGCAGGGGTACTGGCTGGAACAGCGAGTTCGAGATGTCGGTGGCACGACCGTACAGCTCAGCAGTGTAAGGCACGGCGATGACCAGTGAGGTGGTCTTCAGCAGCGAGATAAACTCGTTGCCCGTTGGTGGGATGATGATGCGCATGGCTTGTGGCATTACAGTGCGGCGCATGTTCTGGCTCCAGGTCATGCCCAGTGCCTTCGACGCTTCGGACTGTCCCTCCGGCACGGCCTGGATGCCGGCGCGCACGATTTCGGCCATGTAGGCCGCCTCGTTCAAACCGAGTCCCAGGACCGCCAGCATAAAGGCATTCTGCAGGATCGTTTCGAGGTTGATCTCGGCGAATCCAACATTGATGGATTGGTACAGGGAGCTCAGCAGACCCCAGAACACCAGCTGTACATACACGGGCGTACCGCGGAAGATCCACAGGAAGAGCCACGCCACGCCCTGAAGCACCGGGTTCGGGGACATACGAAGTACCGCGACGATAGCGCCGATGACCACACCGATGATCATCGCCAGAATCGTCAGCGCAATGGTGTGCATCGCGGCTTTCACGATGCGCGTGTCCAGCAGGTATTGGAAGTAGGTATCCCAGTGGTAGGCCTCGTTCCGCGCCGCGGAGAAGATGAACCATACAACCAGCACCAGCAGAATTGCCGCTGCGATCCAGCGTCCGGGGTGGCGTAGTGGGATCGCTTTGTTTTCGGTCGGGCGCCTACGCTGCGTTTCGGGGGAGGCTTTCGGAGTACTCAATTGGTGCCTTCTTTCGTTTGGAGCGTGCGGGGCAGCTGGTACGGCTTGAGGTTGAACGTCACGGCGTCAAGCCCACCGTCTTCTAGCCCCCACTGCTTCAGGATCGCTTCGTAGGTGCCGTCGTTCATCATGGTTTGCATCGTCGCTGCCAGTGCTTTTCCTAGCGGGTTGTTCTTTTTGACGCCCATACCGAACGGGGCGGTGTCAAAAGGTTCGCCCACTCGCACTAGCTTGCCTTCAGAACGGGCGATGGCGAAGTCGATCACCGGCGAGTCAGAGCTGTACGCCTGCGCTTTTTTCAGGATGGTTGCGGTGGCGGCGGCGTCGGCCTTTTCATAGACGAGCTTTTCGATCGGGGGTTTGCCCTGGGCCTCGCATTCTTCGGATCGTCCCTGCACCTCGTCCGTGTCGGAGTAGGTGCCCTTTTGGACGGCGACCTTCAGGCCGCAGGCGTTGTCGGGGTTGATGGTGTTTTCGTTGCCCGGTTGGGTGGCCCAGGAGATGCCGGCGCTGTAGAAGTCGACGAAGTCGTAGTTTTTTTGTCGTTCTTCGGTGTCTGTGAAGGCGGTAGCTCCGACGTCGACGGATCCTGCGCTGATAGCGGGCAGGATCAAATTGAAGTCCATCTGCTGCACATCAACCTGGAGCCCCATCATGGCGCCGGCGGCGCGGATGAGGTCCATTTCGAAGCCAATGATGTTGCCGTCGGAGTCTTTAAACTCGTTGGGCGCGTAGGGCGGGTTGGTGCCGACGGTGATTTTCCCTTTTGCTTGAATTTCTGGGGGCACAAGGGCGGCTAGCTGGGGGTTCTTTGCTGGGAGGATTTCCTCCCATCCTTCCGGATTGCCGAGTTCTTCGTTGGTCACACACCCCGCCAGCGATGCTGAAAGAAGGATCGCAAGGGTGCCCTTGGCCACTGTACGGGCCAGGGAGCGCGGGTGGCTATGTTTCATACAGTGGATTATATCGGAGTATGTGAATATTCTTTAATGGCTTTCGACCGAAACGGGCTCTTGTTTTTCGCCGTCTAGGTCTGCGGAAATCCGGGGCGTGTTATCGCGCTTGTTTCCTGCACGGAAGTCCAAAGCCCAGGCGAGGACGAAGAGGATGGCACCACTGACAGCAAATAGGGGAGCGACCACGCTGTATCCGCCGAGCAGGACGGCCAATGTCAGCCAGTGCTTCCAAGTAAGGGAGCTGAGGTCGACGCGGTTGCCGGTGTTCTTTCCACCACGGCGACGCCACCACATGATGTAGCCGTACACAACAAGCGCACCAATGCCGAGTGCCAGAAATGCGAGTGCGATCTGGCTGACCAATCCGAACAGTGTGCCCATGTGTAGCTGAATAATCCAGCTGGTCAGCTGTGCTGCGATCGGCCACGACTTAAAGGGCAGACGGTCAACGACGGCGCCGGTATCTCCGTCTACGGTGATGGCATCGTTGTACATCTTGTATGCCTGGCGTGGTTCGCTGACGGTCCATGCCTGGCCAGCCTTGCTCGGAGGCTCCAACTGCAGCGTTCCGGTGAGGCCTTCATTGCGACCAACCTGCAAAACGGTGTCTGCGTTGTCTGTATTGACCGGTGTGGCATCTGCGTCGGTGTGGGCGCTTCCGCCGTGATCACCGTGACCTGCGTGACCTGCGTGGTCGCCATGACCGGAGTCGCCGTCCGCACTGGGCTCGCCACCGATGGTGGTATTGGGCTTGGGAGTCATCCAGTTCAGCTGTTCGCGGACGGTAGCGATGTTATCTCCTGCAAAGTGGGACCACGTGAGGCCAGAGACGCACAGGAAGATCAGGCCTGGGGCTGCGACGAGGCCGATGAGAGCGTGGCGCTTCATGGCTTCACGACGGGACTTCTTTTTGGGCTTGCGTTGGTTCTTCTGCTTGCGCATGATCCACCACATCGCCACGCCAGTGACGGCCATCGGACCCAGCCAGGTAGCTGCGGTTTCGGAGTAGATGCGCCCGGGCTCGTCCAGCCACAGGTTTCGGTGGCCTTCGGAAAGCCAGGAACGGAAAGGTAGGGCAGCGGCGCTTCCGTACTGCACGAGTTCGCCTGTGACATGGAGATCACCCGGGTCGACGAACACCGCGTGGGTGTAGCTTTCGGAGGGGAGTTCCGGGTCGGCAAAGAGCACACGAGTGGTCTTACCTTCCTTGTCTGAGATTTGTACCTTCGCGACGTCCAAGTCCGGATGGATGCGCTTGGCAGCCTCGATCTGCTTAGCTACGGGTTGTGCTGGACTGGTTGAGGTGGCTGTCAGTTCGGCGTCATAGACCCAGCTTTCGATGGTGGGCGCGAGCGCGTAGAAGAAGCCCGATAGCGTGGCTACGAGGATAAGAGGTGCGATAAAGAGTCCGGCGAGAGTGTGGACTCTGCGAATGATTCTGCGAGACATGACTCATTAGTCGAATGTCTACCGGGATCGGTTCCCAATAGGGGCCTGCATTGGGGGAATGCGGGGGTAAAGAAACAAAAACTCCCGCTGCCTTCTGCGAAGAGAGGCGCGGGAGTTTTCCGGCTAAAGCTAAAGCTAAAGCTTATTGCGGGTTCTGCTGACCGAAGTTGTTCTGGTCGAAGCCGTTCTGCTGTGGCTGACCGTAGTTGTTGTTCTGGTCGAAGTTGTTCTGCGGCTGCTGGCCGTAGCCCTGCTGGGACTGACCGTAGCCCTGCTGGGGCTGGCCGTAGCCCTGCTGGGGCTGGCCGAAGCCTGCCTGCTGGACTGCTGGAGAATTCTTCCTGTCGTTAAGCAGCGTCAGAACACCAAAGGCGATGATTGCAATGGAAGCGAGGAGGATCAAAATCAGACCGGCACCCACGCTCACCTGGGCGACGTCCTTGTCCACTTGGCCTGCCTTGGAACCGATATCGGTCCAATCCATTACTGAAATCAGCAGCAGAACGGCACCGATGGCGATCACTGGGATGCCGCGCCACCACATCTTGGTGAGCTTTTCTACAAACAGGTAGGCAGCGATTCCACCGATCAGGATCAGGGAAAGGAACATCGTGAGCATGCCATCGCCGTCAGTACCGGAGACTGTGATGGTTCCATAGAAAGGAACAGTGACTTTACCCCACGGCATGAAGCTGCCAATGAGGCTGATCAGAGCGGCACCGGCTGCGCAGACCATCCACAGCACGGACTTGTTGGAGAAGTCCAGGTACTGCTTGATGTCGAACTGGCCTGCCTGGCCGTTCTGTCCGTTGAATCCCTGCTGGTTCTGGAAGTTGTTCTGGTAGCCGTTCTGGCCGTTCTGCGGGGCGCCGTATGCGTTCTGTCCCTGCTGAGGCGCAGCCTGCTGGTTCCAGTCCTGCTGCGGTGCCTGGTTAGGCTGGCCGTACGGGTTCGGGTTCTGGTTCCAATTGCCCTGCGCCTGGGGCTGCTCGGGCTGCTGTGCGCCGTTGTTGGCGGTGTTGGCCGGGTCGTTGGAACCGAAGTTCTCGTCCGTCATGGTTCTCCTCGCGTCACGAATAAGGTGCTTAGCGGCCTTTCAGGCAAGGCTGCGAATTTTCTTTGCGATTCATATTAACGGACTCGTCGGGCTCCGGCTTGTTGCGGTCGGTTCTCGGTATGTCGGGGGGTGGTTCTTTTTGGGGTTTGACGCCGATACTTCAGGTACTTGGCGTGTGGGTACGGGGTTAAGTAAAGAAAAGTGTGTCCGCATGCCACCATAACCCCAGACCACACA